>NZ_KV794536.1:49377-66945 GCF_001808785.1 Streptococcus sp. HMSC077D04
AAAAAAGCAGTTACATAACCGCAACTGCTCTCTATTCTTGCATGGTGTAACCAACACCACGAACGGTTTTAATGTAGCTTTTTTGACCTTTTACATCAAGCTTGCTACGTAGATAACGGATATAGACATCCACGATATTGGTTTCGGTCGCACTTTCATACTTCCAGACACTTTCCAACAACTGCTCACGAGTCAGGACTTTCTTGCTTCCCATAAGAGTAGCCAAAAGGTCATACTCACGACGAGTCAGAGCAATCATTTCCTCGCCACGATAAACTGTGTGATGCTCTACATCCATACGCAGATTGCGATAAGACGTTGGAACCTTCATCTGACTACAATGTTGGTCGATAAAGTCCCGACCTCGGAAAATCGCTGAAATACGAGCCACCAAATTATCAATAATAACCGGCTTATAGATGTAAGAAACGGCAAAGCGTTGGATTATCTCAATCTGATCTTGCAAGTCTTCGCGATGGTCCAAGACCATGATGACTGAGGCTGGCTTAGTCCGACTCAGCTTGTCTGCAAAATCCTGGGCCGTCATATCCCCCAGATGAGCATTCAATAAAATCAAGTCATAGTCTGTCTGAAGAGCAACGGAGAGGGCTTTTTGCCCCTCCTCAACCTGATCAACTCGGTATTGCTCTTTTTGGAGTTCCAAACTTAAAAAATGAGCTAGATTTCGTTCTTTCTCAAGTAATAAAATCCGTTTCCCCATGGCAGACCTACTTATTTTTCGTCATACCAAGAGTAGTGGAAGGTTCCTTCTTTGTCTTTACGTTGGTAAGTGTGGGCACCAAAGTAGTCACGTTGCGCTTGGATCAAGTTAGCTGGAAGGTCAGCTGAACGGTAGCTATCAAAGTAAGTAATAGCTGCTGAGAAAGTTGGCACTGGCACACCAGCTTGAACAGCAAGAGCTACGATATCACGCACTGCTTGTTGATACTTAGTAGTAACATCCAGGAAGTACTCATCCAAAAGAAGGTTAGCAAGGTCTGCATCACGGTTGTAAGCATCTGTAATCTTTTGCAAGAAACGAGAACGGATGATACAGCCATCACGCCAGATAGATGCGATATCTGCAAATGGCAAATTCCAGTTGTTTTCTTTAGAAGCTACACGCAATTGCGCAAAACCTTGTGCGTATGAAATGATTTTTGAGAAGTAAAGGGCTTGACGGATTTTTTCAATCAACTCAGCCTTGTCTCCTTCAAATTTGAAGGCAGCTGGTTTTGGAAGAACCTTGCTAGCATGTACACGTTCTTCTTTGTAAGTTGAAATGTAACGTGCAAATACTGACTCAGTGATGAGTGACAATGGTACACCAAGGTCAAGAGATGATTGGCTAGTCCATTTACCAGTTCCCTTGTTACCTGCGGCATCAAGAATGTAGTCTACGATTGGTCCATCTTGACCTTCATCGTCTTTACGGCTCAAGATATCAGCTGTGATTTCGATCAAGTAGCTGTCCAATTCACCCTTGTTCCACTCAGTAAAGATTTCAGCCATGTCTTCTGCAGAAAGACCTAGCAAGTGTTGCATCAAGTCATAGCTTTCTGCGATCAATTGCATATCACCGTACTCGATACCGTTGTGAACCATTTTCACGTAGTGACCAGCTCCATCAGGACCGATGTAAGTCACACATGGTTTGCCATCTTCTGGTGCTTTAGCTGAGATTTCTTCAAGAACATCTGCAACCAATTCGTAGGCCTCTTTTTGTCCACCAGGCATGATAGAAGGACCTTCAAGGGCACCTTTTTCACCACCAGAAACCCCAGTACCAATAAAGTTGATACCTGAGTTTGCCAATTCTTCATTACGACGGATTGTATCTTTGTAGAAAGTGTTTCCTCCGTCGATCAAGATATCACCCTTGTCAAGGTGCGGAAGAAGGGCTTGGATAGTAGCATCTGTACCAGGTCCAGCTTGAACCATGAGCATGATACGACGAGGTTTTTCGATTGAGTTTACAAAACTTTCAACGTCATAGCTTGGTACAAAGTTCTTTTCAGGATGGCAAGCAATTACATCTTCAGTTTTTTCTTTACTACGGTTGTAAATAGCAACTGTGTAACCACGAGATTCAATATTAAGGGCAAGGTTACGACCCATTACGGCCATACCAACAACACCAAAGTTAGCTTTTGTCATTTGACACTCCTCTTGTTTAATTTGTTTTATTTTATCATTTTTACTTTTGAAAAGAAAGAATTTTGTAACGACTGCTTAGTAGTCCAAGTCATCCGCATGTCCAGAACCATTTCCAACAAAGTATCCTGTCTTACAGTTAAGGGTAAAGAGATAGGTTCCATCTGGCTTGTAGAGGTTGTAATAACCATTGCCATTAACGATATTGACACGTTCAAGGATATATTGGTTACCAGTGATATAACCACGTGAGCGTGAAGTTGCTAGGATTTTTTCCAAGACACCATCCGCGAAATCCCAAGCAGAGTTATTGCTATCATCAACAGCTGACTGATTGAACGGCACACGACTCGAAGCTCTTTGGAGGTCAACTCCAGAACTTGATAAACCGCCATGGCTATCATCACGTGCAGAAACTGAATTGTTTGATGAGACGCTTGAAGATGGACTTGTGTTGTCTGTAGCCCTCTCTGTTGATGAACTTGAACTTTCTTGACTTGAGCTTGAACTTGAACTTGAAGGAGCTGTTTGTTGACTCTTACCTAGACTGATAGCCTTATCTAGCACTTTATCAATCTCCGTATTTCCAGTTTTAATATCTGTAAATTTAGCATCTGATTTAGCTTTAGCGTTAGTATCCAAAACTCCATCTACAATAGCTGGCTTATCAAATTGAGCATTGACATCTTGAATGGCCTTGATTTGCGTTTCAAGGCTGTCATACTTAGATTTTGCAAGCGTATATTCACGACTACCTTCCAGCTTATCAAGTAAGGTTTTCAGTTGAGTCAGTTTATCAAACTGGCTATTTTTTAAAGCCGTTTTGTTGCTATCTGTATAGAAGGCATCATATAAATTATTGAATTCTTCCACATCTGACTGCGTGTTTGTAGTTGATTGAGAAGTTTGGATTTCCTTGGTCGAACGAGCCACTTGACGATAAACATAATAACCAGTTCCAAGGATAAGAACCACTAAGGCTGCTAGAATACCATAAAGCACCCATTTCTTCTTACTATTTCCATCTTCATTATCTGATACTCGAGAACGTGTGAGAGCCTCTTCCGCTCCTACCAATGGTACTTCTTCAGTCTCAAATTCTTCGACAAGAGGAGCTTCTGAAACTCGTGTTAATTCTAAATCATCAAACTGACTCAATTCATCTTCTGAAGCTGGAGAAGTTACTCCTGTTTCCTCACGAAGCTCTTGAAGTAAATTATCCAGAGTCTGAGTCTCCTCTATCTCTTCTATCCCTTCTTTTTCAACTAAATCATCCTTGCTAAACTGACGCGTTTCAAACTTATCTGCCTCAATTTCATCTTTATGTTGTTTCACATACTTGTCCAAGATAGAATCTCCAGGCAATACACCTGCTTCCACCTCTTCATTTTTTAGCATGGCTTCTCCAACCGTTAGCTCTTTGGCATCATCAAAATCAAATTGCGCTTCTTGATGTTCTGTTATATGACGATCATGTCTTTTCTTACTCATGAGTTTTCCTTCCTACTTTACTTCCTGACGTTTAACACGCTGACCGAAATATTGATACAAATCAACTTTTAAAGTTCCATTGTACAACTTGCGCTTCTTGTCCGCCTGACTGCCGTACTTGGTCTCAAAGGCTTCATCACTAGTTAGGATAAATTTGCTCCACGTTTTCAGCGGTGCAAATACTTGACCCATCTCAGCATAGAGTTTGGTAACTCCTGCATCATCTGACAAGCGTTCCCCATAAGGTGGGTTAGAGATAATCACTCCATTGATTTTATCGGAACGCAAATCCTGCACGCGCATCTGCTTAAAGGTAATATCTCCTGCAACCCCTGCTGCCTGAGCATTGGCCTTAGCAATTTCCACCATACGTGCATCGATATCACAGCCCATGATATCTAGCTCAAGCTCACGATCCACTTTCTTAGCCGCTTCTGTACGCACTTCTTGAATCAAGCGATCACTAATCCAGTTCCACTCCTCAAAGGCAAAGGAGCGACGAAGACCAGGAGCCATCTTTCTAGCAATCATAACTGCCTCGATACAGAAAGTTCCTGAACCACAGGTCGGATCAATCAAGGGCTTGTCTGGATACCAGTTAGAGAGTTGCAAAATAGCTGCTGCCATGTTTTCCTTGATAGGAGCCCCACCCTTTTCGGTACGATAGCCACGTTTAAAGAGACTGGAGCCTGTCGTATCAATCATGACAGTTGCTATGTCTTTCAGAATAGAAACCTCAATCTTAAACTCAGGACCATTCTCCATAAGAGGAACACCTTCTGGACGGGCATAGTGTTTTTGCAACTTTTTAACAACAGCCTTCTTTGAAATAGCCTGTACACTTGGTTCATTGTGTAGTTTAGACTTAACACATTTGGCTTTTGAAATCGGAAATCGAGCTCCAAGTGGTAAATAATTTTCCCAATCTAGAGCGAAAACTCCTTGAAAGAGCTCCTCAAAAGTCTTAGCTGGGAACGTTCCTACGATAATCTTGATACGGTCTGCTGCCCGAAGCCAGAGGTTGGTTTCGATGATGGCTTTCGCATCTCCTTGAAAACGAACACGTCCATTTTCAACCTGACAATCGTAGCCCAACTCTCGCACCTCACGACCAACAACAGCCTCAAGACCCGCTGCTACAGTTGCAATTAAATTAAATTCTTTTTTCATTTTACAGTCTTGCAAGACCTTTCTATATGTCCACTTTAAAAAATGAGGTTGAGAAAGTTTTCTCAGCCCCAACCTATATGCAATTTTCTATAAGCCATGTTTTGTTCCAGAAGTGACTAGGACCACTTCCTTCGATAATCATCTGTCTACCGCTAACAGCCTACAGCTGAAAGTAGTCAGAGTACTACGTTCGTTTCCGTGTACTCCATGCCCCGACCAAAATTTGGGTTGCTAGCTTGAGGGGTTTACCGCGTTCCACTCTCTCTGTTTCCAGAGAGACTCCGTCACTGTGGCACTTTCAAGCCTACTCTGGCCTATCCGAGGACTTAGCCATTTCAACTGCCGTAACGATTTCTCGTCCCTAGGCTTATGGTTTCGCCTAGCACAAACACTACAGGCATCACAGCCTGTGCTAGCATGGACTTTCCTCATGAAAAGAAATTCTCTTCACGCGATTATCCAAAAATTGCACTTTTCAAA
Source organism: Streptococcus sp. HMSC077D04 (assembly GCF_001808785.1). Taxonomy (GTDB): domain Bacteria; phylum Bacillota; class Bacilli; order Lactobacillales; family Streptococcaceae; genus Streptococcus; species Streptococcus mitis_BX. The sequence goes on from NZ_KV794536.1 coordinate 54,673, forward strand.
TAAGCTCTTATAAATCAGAGTTATCCAAAATTTGCTTACCAAATACTTCTTTCTCAAGACGATTTAGACGTTTTAAAATATCAAAATTCGTCATAGAAGTTGTTGCTGTCATTTCAAGTGGTTCTGCTTGAACCGGTGCAGATTCAGGTTTGCGAGACAATTCTTCCTTCAACTCTGCAATTTCTTGACGGAGAGACTTGACTAAGGCAGCATAAGTTTCATAGTCCTTGATGACATCGTCCAAAAATTCATCAACTTCAACCTTACTATATCCACGGACTTCACGTCCAAACTCTTGCTCAAAAATATCTTTTGCTGAAAAAATAATACTTGCCATCTCTCTCTCCATTCTCGGTTTCTAATAGTATTATTATATAAAAAAAGGCAAACAAAAATCAAGGTCAAAGGCTTACTTTTCAGAAAAATTTTCTGCTAGCTCATTTAGGTCTTCAAACGTTAGCCTTTTTATGCGATACCCTTCCTGATTTTTCATCAAGGTATCCATAAATTTTAATTTGGTCTCATTTTCTGGATCATAGAAAAAATAAGCTAAATCAGTATTTTCCAGTAAAAATCGTTGGTAGTCTCTTAGTTGCCCCATATGTTCATATTTAGGATAGGCATATTTGACAAAATCTACCTGCTTAAATTGACTAAGTTTAAGCTGATTCGCTTCATTCCAATTTTCCCCGTGTGTTTCAAAATCAAAAATGGTCGCTAGGTTGAAATCATATTCTTCTTTCATTTCATTTGCGACATCCAGCACCCATGATTCAAATCCCAAGTTCCCTGTAAAGACCAGCCAATTAATCCCTTCTTCAGCCAAACTTTCTAAATCACGGCGAATGGCTTTCTTTATAATTTTTAACCTGATATCTTTTTCGTTAAAGACACCCAAGTCAAAATTAGAATATCCCGTAATTAAAGCTGTAGTCATTTTTACACCTTTCTTTCTATTTTTATGGTATAATAGAGTGATGTTATTGTACCAATAAGGAGAAATATGGTCAACTATCCTCATAAAATTTCATCAAAAAAAAAACAAAACATCCATTTCTCAACCAAATAATTTCGCAAATCGAGGAATGACTTTTGAAAAGATGATTAACGCTACAAACGACTACTATCTGACGCATGGTATGGCAGTTATCCATAAAAAACCCACGCCTGTTCAAATTGTCCGAGTAGACTATCCTCAACGTAGTAGAGCCAAAATTGTAGAAGCCTATTTTAGACAAGCTTCCACAACAGATTACTCTGGCGTGTATAGAGGACATTACATTGACTTTGAAGCCAAGGAAACACGACAAAAGAATGCTATTCCAATGAAGAACTTCCATCTTCACCAGATTCAACATATGGAACAAGTTCTAGAACAGCAGGGTATTTGCTTCGTACTGCTTCATTTTTCTTCTAAACAGGAAACTTATTTGTTGCCGGCATTTGATTTGATTCGCTTTTATCATCAAGATAAGGGGCAAAAATCTATGCCACTTGGATATATTCAAGAATATGGATATTTAGTAAAGCAAGGGGCTTTCCCTCAAATTCCCTATCTCGACATTATCAAAGAACATTTACTAGGTGGTAAAACAAGATGAACAAACAAACTATTCTGCGATTCTTAAAGTATATCGGAATTACGTTCCTTACATTATTTATCGCATTATTTCTATTAGGTGGAGGTGTCTTCCTCTACTTTGTTAGCAAGGCTCCAGCCTTATCTGAAAGTAAATTAGTTGCGACGACCTCTAGCAAGATTTATGACAATAAGAACGAACTGATCGCTGACCTTGGATCTGAACGTCGAGTAAATACTCAAGCAAATGAAATCCCTACTGATTTGGTCAAGGCCATCGTGTCTATCGAAGACCACCGTTTCTTTGATCATAGAGGTGTGGATACCATTCGTATCATGGGTGCGGCATTGAGAAACCTCCAAGGCGGAGGAGGCCTCCAGGGAGCCTCAACCTTGACTCAACAATTGATCAAATTAACTTATTTTTCTACTTCAACTGCCGATCAAACTTTGTCACGTAAAGCTCAAGAAGCTTGGCTAGCCGTTCAACTAGAGCAAAAAGCAACCAAGCAAGAAATCCTGACCTACTACATCAACAAAGTCTACATGTCTAACGGTAACTATGGAATGCAAACTGCAGCCCAAAATTACTATGGAAAAGACTTGAAGGATTTAAGCTTACCACAGTTAGCACTCCTAGCCGGAATGCCTCAAGCACCAAATCAATATGATCCTTATTCTCATCCAGAAGCTGCTCTAGAGCGTCGGAACTTGGTACTTTCGGAAATGAAAGGGCAGAAATACATCAGTGCAGAAGAGTATGAAAAAGCTATTAATACCCCTGTTACCGATGGTCTACAAAGCCTGAAATCCGGTAACAGTTATCCTGCATACATGGACAACTACCTTAAAGAAGTAATCGACCAAGTAGAACGAGAAACTGGCTATAACCTTCTAACTACTGGGATGGATGTTTACACAAATGTAGACCAAGAGGCTCAAAAACGTCTGTGGGATATCTACAACTCCGAGCAATACGTCTCTTACCCTGACGATGATTTGCAAGTCGCATCTACGGTCGTAGATGTTTCCAATGGTAAAGTCATCGCCCAACTTGGAGCTCGTCACCAAGCAAGTAACGTTTCATTTGGGACCAACCAAGCTGTGGAAACCAATCGTGACTGGGGTTCAACAATGAAACCAATCACCGATTATGCACCTGCCATAGAATACGGTGTTTATGATTCTACTGCAACTATGGTTAATGATATTCCTTATAACTATCCGGGAACAAGCACACCTGTCTACAACTGGGATCGAGCATATTTTGGTAATATTACTCTGCAATATGCACTACAGCAATCTCGCAATGTTCCTGCTGTAGAAACACTCAACAAAGTTGGATTAAATCGTGCAAAAACCTTCTTAAATGGTTTAGGAATTGACTATCCAGATATGCATTATTCTAACGCCATATCAAGTAACACAACTGAATCTAATAAGCAATACGGCGCAAGTAGCGAAAAAATGGCTGTTGCTTTTGCTGCATTTGCCAATGGTGGTATCTATCACAAACCGATGTACATTAATAAAGTTGTCTTTAGTGATGGTAGCGAAAAAGAATTTTCTGACCCTGGTACACGAGCTATGAAAGAAACTACCGCCTATATGATGACCGAAATGATGAAAACTGTTTTAGCTTACGGAATCGGACGTGGTGCTTACCTACCATGGCTTCCACAAGCCGGTAAGACAGGTACTTCTAACTATACTGATGACGAAATTGAAAAGTATATCAAGAACACTGGCTACGTAGCTCCAGATGAAATGTTTGTAGGTTATACTCGTAAATATTCGATGGCCGTATGGACAGGTTACTCAAATCGTCTTACTCCAGTCATCGGCAGTGGGTTCACAGTTGCTTCTGCGGTCTATCGTTCAATGATGACTTACCTATCAGAAGATGACCACCCAGGAGATTGGACTATGCCTGAGGGCTTATATAGGAGTGGAGAATATGTCTTTAAGAATGGAGCTCATCCTACATGGACTGCTCCTGATACTCAACAAAGTTCTACACCTGCTCCTGCGAGCCAGACTCCAGAGACTTCAACCTCTCAGTCAAGTGTAACGACACCAAACACAAATCCAAATGCAAATACAGCTACTCCCAATGCTGGAACCAACGAGAATACGGTAACACAACAACCAAGTACCAATCAAGGGCAGCCTAACCAAAATCCTCAACCAGCGCAACAATAAATTACTAACCACCCAAAAATTGGGTGGTTTTTCAATCTGTTCTTTGCTCAATCAATAATTAGATAATAAAAACCTGAGAAGGTCAATTGTACTTCTCAGGTTTTTTTGTTCTATACACTCTACTGGTTTAGAATACTGTTAAGAGAGAGTTTAATTGTCATACACAACTAATCTTTTTTACTTTTTGCTACAAAGATAGCAGATAAGGCTAGTCCAACGCTTGCCAAGAAAATAGCTGTTTCTGACTGTTTTTCACCAGTCTCTGGCAATCTCTTGTCTTCCTTAGCAACTTGAACTGGTGCTTCTGGAGTCTGAGATTTTTCTAACGAACTTAGCTTAAATTCTGGTTTTTCTACTGTCGGAGCTGGTTGGTCACCTACGGTTGATAATGGACCTGTGTAGGCTGGTAGCTCATGTTTCAAGGCCATAACGGAGTTAACTCCACCCTTGAACTCTGGTTTCTCTACCGTCGGTGCAGTTTGATCGCCCACGCTTGACAATGGCCCTGTGTACTCTGGTAGTTCGTGTTTCAAGGCCATAACTGAGTTGACTCCACCCTTGAACTCTGGTTTCTCTACTGTTGGAGTGGCTTGGTCACCTACTGTTGCTACTGGGCCTGTGTACTCTGGTAGTTCAGGTTTCAAAGCCATAACTGAGTTGACACCACCCTGAAACTCTGGTTTCTCTACTGTCGGTGCAACTTGGTCACCTACGGTTGATAATGGACCTGTGTAGGCTGGTAGCTCATGTACCAAAGCTTCAACTGCATTTACACCACCTGTAAATTCAGGTACCTCAAGCACTGGTGCTGGTTCTTCACCCTTGCTTGATTGAACAGGTTCTTCTGTCAATTCTTGATAGAAGCTCGCCAATTCATAAAACTCAGCCTTGCCACCTTCCCAGACCAGTTTAACATCTAGAAGAGAACCACCATTTCGGATAGCAAAGGTTTGGAGACTAGATGTAATGACACCAAGATCTGTCCAACTTTCTTGTCCATCCTTAAGTGTTCTCGCTTGAACTCGTGCTTTCGCTCCTTCAGGAAGGCTTGAAACAAGGCGTAGATGGTTGGCATTGGTTGGTTCTGATAAGTGGTAAATCATTTCTCCCTTATCTTGTTCTGCTTTGTAGCTAGTCAACACTTTTCCGTCTACGAGATTAGTATAGAAGTTACCTCGGCTTTCGCCACCGTTTCCTTCTACAGTTGGATCATTGATTGGTTTGACAAATTCGCCATCATTGATCACCAATTCTGTAAATCCTACAAAACGAGCATCATAGTCAGCTGTATAGAGGACACGAATATAGTTGGCTTTGACTGGTGTCGTCAATTCACCCTCGATGTAACGATTTCCTGGCATCTTAGAATCATGTGTCCAACCATCTGTCAATGAATCATCGTGTGTACTATTGGCTACACCATCTCCCACTGTCACAACATCTGTCCAAGTTTTACCGTCTTTGCTGACTTGGATTTTACCATCACGAAGATAGTTTTGAGTTCCGTCTTGGATGTAGGCTCTGATCTTCTTGATAGTGCGTTCGCTACCAAGTTTTAAGGTTACATGGCCATCTTTATGGGCATAGTCTGAAAACTCAACGAAGTTGTTGTACACACCATCAAATAATTGATCGAGGTTATTAATCTTACGAACATCATTGCTTCCGTATGTTGGATGAATACCCATAGTTGTAGATTCTAGTTTGGTTGGTTGCACTTCTTTAGTCGTTACAAGGAGAGAAGTTGATGGCAAGTCTTGTTCTTGATTTGTTTTATTCACAAGACGAACATAACGTACCAAGTGGGTTGCGACAGTTCTGTCTGTCAACTGGCTAGCTGGTGTCCATTCTTGAGCATTTGCAGAATACTCTAGACTGAGTGCTGGATTTGTTTGACCTTGGAGCTGGATGCTTTTAACTTGATGGATACGGTCAAGTTTCATGCCTAGATAGCTATTTGCAGGAAGTTTAGTTCCAGTTGGAATTTGAAGTTCATAACGACCAAGGCTATCAAATACTGGCGTTTCTTTCAAAGCATCCACGTTGGTGTCTGTTAAGTCGCTATTTCCAGAGCGTGTCTCAACAGAGAAGTCCTGAATACGCCACCAAAGGTCACTTGCCTTAGTATTGCGTACTCGGATGTATCGAGCATTGATAGCTCTAGTCACTTCCTTAGTTTGTTCTCCTGATAGGCGATCTAACTCTTGCCATGCAGATCCATCTGTAGAGTACTCAAGTACACCTGCGGCAAGTTTATCGCCAGTTCCTTGACGAAGACGAACTTTAGTGACTGACTTGACTTCACCTAGGTCAAGTTGTGCCCAGGCATCTACTGGAGTCGTATTGCTGCCGTCAGCATTTGCCATCATAGCTTCTGTATTATCTTTACCATCAGTAATTTGACTTGCTGATGTTCTCAATTTATAAACTAGATTTGAGCTGAGGCTAATTGTAGCAGTTTGTTGTTTACGAGCGTTCTCTACTGGACGATTTACTGCAATCTCGCGAACTGCAAACCAGGTGTCATCACGATCTTCTGTAGCAATCATACGTACTGCTTTAGCTTTGATGTTAAGATTTTCAAACTGAACAAGTGACTCATTACCAACATAAGTTGGTTCTTTCAAACTTACCCAGTTATCTTTTTCATCTTGATACTGCACTTCAGCCTTACTAAAGGTATCACGTGGATTTGCCTGAGTTCCCATAGCAAAGGTCAATGTTTGGATATCTACCGGTTTGTTAAATTTCATACCGATATAATCACCTGTCTTGATACTATTTGGTGATTTAATCAAAGCATGAGTTGCCAAGTCACCATCCGTTACTTCTGCCAAACCACCTTCTACACCTGTTCGATTGGTAATAAAGGTGCTGATGATTTGATCTGGATGCAAGACTTTTTGAACTTCAGAAGCTAGAACTTCTTTCAAGGATAGGATAAATGGACGGATATGTTGAACACCCAATTCAGCCTTTTCAAGATGGTCTACATAATGGAAGGTATGAGTTTGAGACTGTTCGTACAATTTCAAACCTTTATAGTAGCTATCCCAAAGTTTGGCTGCATCATTTGTAGCCATAGCCTCTGTTCCTGTTAAGAAGGCATCAAGGGCATTCATTTGGTCGATTGCATTATCCAACCAATAGTGGATCTGTGCAACCATTTTTTTATCACCTGATGCTTTATAAAGTTCAGCCGCTTCTTTAATCTTGGCAAATTCTGCACGCAAGGTTGCACGTTCTGCAGTTACATCCTGACCCGCTTTGAGCTTAGTCATGAAGTCTGTTAATTTTGGAGCCAATTCAACTGATTCTTCTAGTTTAACGACACGACCATCCATGTTTTGGTTGATCATATGCTTACCGAGTTCGCGGAAGGCTACTGACACCTTGCTATCTTCAAAATGACCATTTTCAACAAAGTTGAAGGCAATGTCATTGAGTTTCTTAGCTTCTTCTTCTGATTTCCACTGTTTCCATGTATACTGAGCTCCAGCGAAGAGGGCTATCTTAGATGGTTCAGACTGTTGCATTGGGTTCAACATGATACCAGACAGCAAGCTTGGATCCACATTTGGATGAAGGAATTTCTCACCACCACCTAGAATCAAGTGTTGTTTAGAGTTATCTGTAACTGGCCAGTTCACCCAAAGTGATACTGGACGATAAGTTTTACCACCTGCAGTTAGATTGTTCTTGAGAGTTGATAAGAAGCCTTCAGAAACTTCACCCCAAATCTTACCACCCGTCAAAGTCATAGAGGTTGAACTTGGGAGATTTTCATTTAGAGATTTCAACTCTGCTTCACGCCCATTACCCCAATACTGACCTGGAACAAAGATCATTTCTTTGCGAAGACCGCTATAAGTTCCTTGCATTTCTGTCAACCAGTTGGTCATATCCTGCATCAAGCGGTTGTAGCTATTGTAGCCTCCAACTGGGCTTGGTGCATCATCGGCTAGAATACCAAATTCACGGACACCCACTTTCATCAACTGGGTAAATTTAGCCTTGATGGTTGCCAAGTCTTCTTGGTAATGCGCTTCATTACCAAATCGGATACGGTTGTTCATGAATGGATGAATGGTCCAGACATAGCGAGTTTTACTTTGATTTCCGACGCGAGCAAGTTCACGAATTTCAGCTAGTTTTTCTTCTGGGTAAAGTTCACGCCATTTCTTGTTGTGGTATGGATCATCTTTCGGTGCGAAAAAGTATTGGGTCAATTTCAAATCGCCACCAAAACGCATGAGTTCAGCACGATCTGCATTAGACCATGGATTTCCATAGTAACCTTCGATGAAACCACGGTTCTTGATTTCAGCGTAATCTTCCACTGTCACATTGCGAAGAACTGGAACTTGACTTTCCTTGAGCATATGTTTCAAAGTTGTCAAACCATAGAAGACTGCATCTGTGTCTTTTCCGACGATGGAAATTGAATTGTCCTTGATGGTCAAAGCATAGGCATCAATCTTATCAAAGAGACCTGCTGAAACGTTAGATAAGTTTTGTTCTGCTTGTGTTCCTCGTCCATGTACTCCAAGATAGATATTAGTTGCGCCAGCAACTGCTGATTGACTAGTAGTGTAGGATACTTGATTGTCCTGTAAGACACTCTTCAAGCGATTACGAGTATAGACATCGAGTTGATCTCCCATTACCAGATTGACTTGCTTACGAAGAGCTGTGACTCCTTCTCCATAAGTCACTTTTTGTGGAGTTGGGAAAACCTTGTACTCTTTCTTGAGATAATCTGCGCTCTTGCTGGCAGCTGCAATACTATCTTCGCTAGCTGGTTTGCTTGCTGTGAATTGATCCGCCAGTTCAACTGTTCCATCACCTGTTTGCTCGACTTTTGGAGTTTCAGGTGTAGATGGTTGTTCTGGTTCTGGTGTTTCTTGTCCCTCTTTGATAGGTTTCAATAGATGAACTTCAGCTGCACTTGCAAAGCCCCCAACACCTGATAGAACTTTCAACTCAATCTTGTTGGTATGAACCGCTGCAAAGTTAACTGTTTTTTCTTGAGCGTTGTTGTCCCAGCTTCCTTCTGAAACCTTGACCATTTGGCCATCTTTTTGTGCGTAGATTTCGTAGCGAGTCACGACCCCATTTCCACCACCTGGCCGAGGAAGATAAGTCAAACCATTGACTTTTTCTGCTTCTTTCAAGGTCATAGAAAGAGTGTACGGAGCAGTATCACCAGTCCATTTAGTATGCCAAAAGGTATTTGGATCATTGTCAAAGGCTTTTTCAACAACTCCTTCAGTCGCTGTTCCTGGTGTTTCTTGACTAGTTGCAGAAACTGTGAAATGATCTGTTGGAATCAAACGAGGATTTACAAATGGTTTATCTGACAACTCTGCACTATGTAAAATCCCTTTGAACCCACCGATGCTTTCAAGCGGTAGAACCAAGCTATTGTGAGCAAAGCGAGGGTGAGCTGGATTTGCGATACGTTCAATCTTCTCACCATCCACATAGAATTCCGTTGATTGTGGTTTGGTCACGATAGAGATTTGATAACGTTTATTCTTTTCAAGTTTTTTCTTGAACTGGATATGGAACTGTTCAAATTGATAAGCAAGATAGCCGTCTTTATCAGCTAGATAGATACGGTTGTCTCCACTTGTTGAGAAGGTTTGTTCACCGTCTCCAGTGACAGTTACATCAAACTTCAAGACATGACTTGGACCAACATCACCTGCCAGGCCTTCAATACTGCTATCTTTCTCAAAAGCCAATCCTTGCTCGCTTGTCTTCACCTTCTTGCTTGCATAGTTCTTCACTGTTTCAGGATTGATAGTAAACAAATCACTTTGATCAATCTCTTTTTCAGGATTTGACTGTGGTGCATAAGGGCTCGTTGGTAGGGTACGTTCTGCAAAGGTCGCAGCCGCACGGTCAGATCCCCAAGTGCGTTCTGCAGTTGTTTGCATGCTCTTAAAGAAGCGTTTAAAGATATCATAAGATGTCAAACCTGTCTCATGAAGATCAATATTGTCATTCCAAACTGCGTGGCCACCACCAATTACATTTGGATTGGATGCTTCTAGAAGTGGACCATGACCTGTTCGGAAATCGTTTGGTGTCCACCTATTATATTGTGTTTCATAGTTAGCATAGTCACCATAAGCTGTTTGACGATTATCACCATTTGGTACACTATAGGTTGGAATATCTGTTATGTTGATAATCTTAGCTCCTTGAGCAATAGCTTCTTTTGGTTGCTGCCAGCCAATACTCCAGATATCAACTTCTACATCTTTCCAATCAACCGCTGTTTTACCTCGTTTCGCACTGAGCGATCCCCAAATACGAGGTGTATAGCCTTTCCCTTTAATGTATTTAATAAGGTCATTTACATAACGACGATAGCTTTCTCTACTTCCGTAGTATTCATCCGTTCCGATATGAACAGTAGATACTCCATGAAGTGGTGCATCTGGACCATCAAGAAGTTTATCATAAACTGATTTGACAAAAGCCAGTGTTTCATCGTATTTATTATCTAGGTCGAGCATGGCTACGCGTTCTACGTTATGTTTACCTCTGTAATCGCTCAGGCTACCTTGATACATGAGGTCTGGACGGACTTTAACAAATGACAGAGCATGACCTGGCGTGTCAATTTCTGGAACTAGATTGATATGCAAGGCCTTAGCAAGTTTAATCAGATTTTGCATCTCTTCTTTAGTATAGTGCTCGTCTGATGTTAATTTTTGACCATTCTTACCGACAATATCTGTCTCTACACGGAAACCTGTCTTAGCATGTTCTAGAACATACTTAAGCTCTTCTTCTTGTGTTAGGTTCTTACCTGCCAAGTGCTCTTTTAGGAAGATATAGTTATCGTTGAGGTGCAACTGCAAGTCGTTCATCTTGTAGTAAGCCATATTGAGCATGATGTCTACAAGGGTGTCATAAGGAATAAATTTACGACCTGTATCTAGCATAAAGCCACGGTGACTGAAGCTTGGGAAATCACGAATTTCTCCATTTTGGAGATTGCTTTCCCCCATTTGAAGAAGAGTACGAGTTGCGTAAAAGGCTCCTGTGTTTGTTGCAGCTTCGATGGTAATGACACCATCTTGGATAGTGATTCCATAACCTTCCTTACCATAACCCTTGTTTTCAACTTTTTTAAATTCAATTCGTTTTTGAGCCTGCTTGTCACCTGTCGCAAGTTCCAATCCACGGCTTGCAAGGTCTGACTGGTAGAAGGTTGCTGCTTGTTCAAAGCCGGAATCACCCGTAGCAAGAACTGTATCTGAAGTGATAGAAGATTGACCTTCTTTTCCATACCATTGTTGAACAGCTGGTGCTACTTTTGGTTTGACACCCACACCTTCGTCCTGATGTAGCCCCTTGATGACTACTTCAAATTCTTTAGTAAAGGTATGTGAATCTTTAATTTGCTCTACCATAACCTTAACGCGTTGATCAGTCAGAGGCTTATAAATGTGATTTTGAAGGTCAATCACACCTTGTTTGTTGCTACCGATAAGACTGACTTTTCCTGGTAGAGTTGGCAAGACAAGAGACTGTCCGTCTTTAGCTACAGTCAATTCTGTAACCTGACGGATATCCGTTACCTTACTTGTATCAGGAATATTCGAATAAGCTCGAATTTCTTGAATACCAACGTTTCTCCAACCCATTGTGCCCGCTTGATAGTCATTGATTTCTAACTTGAGATATTTAGCTTGAATACTATTGGCTAAGTCAACTTTCTCATCTAAAACAGGTTCTCCAGTCTTGGTATGAGCTAGTTTCCATTGTTTTTCTCCACTAGCATTTACATCATCTTGACCTGCATAGTAGAGGCTCCAAGATTTGATATTTGGATCATTTTGTCCCTTGCGGACACGGCGATCCCAATCAATCTCTACATGCCTAATAAGTGTAGTTTTTGGAAGAGTTAATTCGAAAGTTGGTTTGTTAATATTTGGATTTGTTGCCCAACGAGTATCAGAATCCCCATCTACTGCCTTGTCAGCAGTAAAAGGAGTTCCAGTTTCTGAGTCGTTTGCTTGGACAGTGACACCTTCTAAGTGGTTACGATCTTCTCTATCTTCAATTTGATTTTCAACCGGTTTGATTGTAGGTGTAGCTGGTTCTACAGGTTTAGAATCTGCTTTTGGTGTTTCAACCGGCTTCAGAGTCTCAGCTGGTTTGGGAGCTGTTGGAGTTGTTGCTGGGCTTGTTTCTTCAGTTCCTGCAGGACTTGTTCCTGCAGTATTTTCATGATTTTCTTCATGACCTGCATCTGCCGTCGCTTCTGATTCAGCTTTCTTTAAAACAGCTGCTAAATCGTCCGGCAACTTATCTAGTGGCTGAGCTTGTGTAATTGTTCCTTCTTTCTCAGGTGTTCCAACTGTCTCTGCAGCTTGCACTACATTTGCACCAAAGATACTAGCACCTATCAATACAGAGGCTGCACCAATTGCAAATTTTCGAATACTATAGTGACAACGTCTTTCAAAAAA
>NZ_KV794536.1:67045-161543 GCF_001808785.1 Streptococcus sp. HMSC077D04
AAAAAATGTCTATCCATCTTTCTCCTATTCCTTTCTCCCACTTATTACAGTAAGCGGTCTCATTTCCCATTTGAAAATGGAGAGAACCTAGAGGTTCTCTCCAACTAAGTTATTTCTGTCTGAATTCTAGTTCCGATAAACTCTAAAATCGAGTCTTCTTTAATTTTCTTTACGTTTTGTTGCAAGGACAGCAGCAGATAAGGCAAGACTGATGCCTGCTAGGAAGATAGCTGTATCAGATTGGCTTTCTCCTGTTTCTGGCAATCTCTTCTGATCTTCTGTTGAAACTGAAGTTTTAGATTCTGCAAGTTTTCCTTGACCCAATTGACTAATCCGATACTCAGGTTTTTCAATAGTTGGTGCTGCTTCTTCACCTGCTGTAGCCAATAGTCCTGTGTAGGCTGGCTTTTCGTTTACCAAAGCTTCTACTGCATTGACTCCACCTTTGTATTCTGGAACTTCATTGACAGCTGCTTCTACTGCATTAGCGCCACCTTTATATTCTGGTAATTCATGAACCAAGGCCTTTACTGCATTCGCTCCACCTTTGTATTCTGGAACTTCATTGACAGCTGCTTCTACCGCATTGGCTCCACCTTTGTATTCTGGAACTTCATTAACTACTGCTTCTTCACCTGCTGTTCCAAGTGGCCCTTTATACTCAGGTACATCAAGAATTGGTGCTGCTTCTTCACCTGCTGTTCCAAGCGGACCTTTATACTCAGGCACTTCAAGAATTGGTGCTGCCTCTTCACCTTTACTACTTGTAGGAGCATCTGGTTTCACAGTCTGATCTTGTAGTTGGTTGAGATATTCTGCAAAGTAGGCAACCATTCTTTCAGTCAAGAGATGGTTATCCATAGCATATTTCATGCTAGCTACTACACTTGCGACTTCCTCTTGATTCTCTTTGCTGGTTAATTTTTGAGCTTTTGATAAAGCTGTTTCATAACCTGACAAATCAAGAGTTGTTTCTGCAACCTGTGGACGACTAAATATCAACTCAGCAGCGGCTTGATATCTATCACCACCGTCTCCATAAGTCTTAGTACCTGTCAAAACAATTTTCTTAGCCTTGATTGTCTTACCAAAGTCAATGTCTTTTGGTTTATTGTTATCTGGCCAATCAGTTGCAGTGAAAGTATATTCTTTACCAGACTCATCTGTCACAACCAGTTTCACATCACGCAAGTTACCATTTGATCCTGATCCGCGTGGCACATAACGGAAGCCTGTGATTTCTGTCGCTTCTTTCAAGACCATAGTTGCAGGTTTACCAACATCTCCACCATTCCAAGACGTATGCCATAGACTTGATAAGTTACCATCAAAGGCATTTGCTAAATCTTCTCCCGCTTGCGCTGGAGCATTTAGACTTTCAAAGTCTTCTGCTACCAAGGCTGTTTTCTTTTGTACCAAGGCATTCTTAAGAGCATCAATCTTAGCAATTTCAGCACGCGCTTCTTCTACACTAATGTCATCATCTGCTTGGCTGAGGTTAAAGACAGCTTCCTTCAAGGCATCCATAGATTCCTTAGTATAGTTGGTCATGGCAACCGTTGGTAAGTAGTTCTTCAGAGCATTTTCTGTCAACATCTTACCTGTTAGAGTGACTTCCTCGATTTGAAGTTTATCCATGATGAAGTCGTTGTAACCACGGAAGTTCGCATTTCCACCAGAATCTCCACGAGTATTGCTTGCGTTACCAGTTGAGTAGATACCAACCCAAGTATCGCCTGTTTCTGCACCTGTTACGAGGAAGGTTACCTTCTTAGCTTTCTTAGAATCTGTCCAAGTATTTGGCAATTCATGCATTTCCAAATTGCTTGCTTGATTACCTCGACGTCCTGATTGGAATTCTCCCTTACCGACTACAAAGGCGTAGGTATTGTCAGAGCCTGCTTCGTATTCAAAGGTTACACGATAAGTCTTACCAGCTTCAAAACGGAAGTTTTGAGGGATTGTTTGGTAAACCAAGTTACGACGACTCACTAGTCCATTTGTCTTCAATGACCAATTTCCTTCGATGACATCATCGACTTTCTTACCATTCCAATCACGTTGTGTATATGGATCATGTTTTTCAGATAAGTGAGTACGATTATCCTCAACTCCTTCGATACCACCAATTACAAATGGGAAAATACCTTGAGCGACATTTTCAAAGTCTTGTTTAAATGTTCCTTTAGCTGTATCATGATTATCTCCGTACATACTTGAATTGTTTTCAAAGGTACGAATTTCATCAAAGTAAGTTGCTTCATCACCAGCTTCACGACTCAAAGTAAGAGTGACATTTGATACATCTGAACCCGTTGTAAAGAAGGCATACATGTTTTGGAAGTAACTTGTATCGTCAACTGTAGCATTGTCACGACGAGTATTATGAGCATAGGCCTTGACATAGTTAAGAGCTAGTGACTTATTGGTATAGCTAGTCACTTCTTTTTCACCAGTATTTACTGTGATACTTGCCTTAGCATTACTACGATTATCAACACCGACATAAACGGCATACTTAGTATTTGGTTTCAAGCCAGTCAGTTTCTGAGTAAGGCTGACTGTGCTCTTATTGCCTTGGATACGAAGCATTTCATTTGCGCCTTGAGATTTGACAATTTCTGCCTTAGAAGCATCACCAGAAATGGTCCAGTGTTTCAAAGTTCCACTGTTAAATCCTTGGTCATAGATGTGCATGCCTTCGCTCCATGACATTTCAGGATTGGTTTGTTTTGAACGGTAGAGAACGTATGGTTGATTTGCAGTAAGATCAAGGGTAATCTTACCATCTTTCACAGCTACTTCCTGTTCTTCAGTCTTACCTTGGTCAGTTAGTTTATAAAGGTAAACCTTACTATTCGCCCAGTCGCTAGGAAGCGTCCAAGTTGTTGCACCAACTTGCGTATTGAAGTAGTACATTTTTTCCTTATCAGTAGGAAGTTTCTTACCATTCGCATCCCAGTTCCAAGGAGTCAAGTAAGCTGAACCATCTTGGATGACACGTCCGTTGAGAGTTACTGTACGTTCACGGTATTGTGGGCTATTGACATCGTTTGACTTACGAGTCACAACTACTTTATTGTTGTCAGCATCTACCAATTCCACTCGCATTTCTGGAGTCCATTTATAGGTGCTACCGTTATCAGACATAGTGACTGGTGTACCGTTTTCCCACTTGCTTACAGTAAAGTGTTGGAAATACTTGGTCATGACATCATGAGCAAACAAGTTAGTTACATAGCCATTGTAGTCGCTACGACCTTGCCAACCTTCAAAGTCTTTCATGCTGTAACCACCTAGAAGTGGATAGTTGGCTGCACCACCGTAACTTCTGTAATCCCCAACCCAAGAATCTTTTTGGTGGTTGCGGATAAAGCGCGTAATGGCACTGTTGATACCTTTATTAGTGTAGCCACCATAGGTCAAATCAGCTGCCCAGTGTTGGAAGGTAGAGTCGTATTCACCACCATGGCCCCACTCAATCGCAAAGCGCCAGCCTTGTTTGTTAATTTCTTTAGCAAGAACGTGGGTAGCCCAGGCACCATTATCACCTGACTGGCCATTGCCCCAAACATCCACGTAGATAAAGTCGAGACCCTCACCAAGTTTGTTTTTCAATTCTTCCCAACGAGCTAAGCGACCATGCGCCAAGTCATAAGCAGCATCAATGTTAATACCTTGATCTAGCCAGTTCCAACCATAGCTGTAGCTTCCATCTGGATTCTTACGAAGAATCTTTTCGTTAAAGTATTTAGACTCAGGATAAGTTTCAGAAGCGTTGACGTGGATACCTAGATGAGCTCCATATTTCTTCGCTTTCTCAATCAAAGCCTTGAAGTCTTCGACACCACCAATACGTTTACCAATATCAGCATAGTTCAAGTGTCCAGAGTCATGACCTTCACTACCATAACCTTTAAGTAGAACACCCTGTCCAAGACCATCTGTATGGAGATTGATCTTCTTGATACCATCCAAGGTCATAAGGAATGGATTTTGTGCTTGTGAACCAAAGTTCATCGCGATACGATAAGCAGTGATATCCTTGACTTTTTCCCAGCCTTGAGGGTTGTTCATGATACTACGATAAGCAATGGCACCATCTTGCCAGTCCACTTTTTTATCCGCATTAGCATCTTCAGTGATCACAACCTTGGCACTTGGAAGTTCTTTAGTGTACTCTGGGAAGACAATACCCTTATAAGCTTTTTCCCATTGCCATTCAGAGCTATGAATTCCGACATAGTTGGCATTTCCAACGGTTTCTTTATAAGCCGTCAAACGGGTCCAGTCATTAGAGCCACCACCGTAACTGTTTTGAGAATTACTCCAAACACCTGCAGCAAGCTTATCTGTAGAAACAAATCCATACATGTAACCCTTAGCCAAATCCTTCATTGGATTGGTTACTTCAATATGATCATCCCCGCTGACATGCGTATTGTTTGACATAGTTGCCCCATCAAACTTAGCACCAGCTTGCTCACTAGAAACAGATACTAAAGCATTCCCGAGGAAACTAATAGTAGAGAGTAATTTTCTTTCATCGTCAATCTTTTGACCTGGAGTGACTTGATTGTGGTTGACAATCTTAGTTACATCAAAATGCAATTGATTATCCACAACTTGCAGACGAACTGTCATATCCGCATTGATAAGATTAGCCTCATCACGGAGTTTCATTTCATATTCTGCAGTTGTTTCATTAATTTTCTTATAAGTAACCTCAGGGGTGATTCTGTGGTTATTGATAAAGACTTGATTGAACTGTTGAACCTGTCCTGGTAAAGTATGGCCATTTAGCGTATATTCCTTGACACGTGGAAAGGCTTGGTCAATCACTGCTTTTAGGACTTTAGACTGGATGGTATCATAAGTCACTTTACTATCATCTACCACCGCACCAGTTTCTTTTTCAGCAGTAGTTTCAGTAGCTTGAACTCCGTCTTGATTGTCAGTCTTAATATTTACAACTGTCTTTTCAGTACCATATGTACCAGCTTTAAGTAAGATTTTCTTTTCATTTTTAAGATTTTCATTAACAGCAGCTGGCAAAGTAACCGTATCAAAAAGTTTTACATCATTATTTGTTGCATTCAGCTGACCATCTGATTTTAAGCTAATAGTCAGATGATTCACTGAGCCATTTACTGGAGCTGCAACACGGCCTCCCTGATACCATGTGCTATTACCTGGTGTCTTATATTCCCAGAACCAACCTTCTTTGTCATATCCAACAAAGACATTATTATTTGTATCTTTAAATTTCAAGAAAACACCAAAACGTGATTTGCCTGTTTCAGATTCTTCTTTGAAAGTGAGATCTACATTCGCATTCCCATTCGCATCCACAGTCAATCCTTGCTTTTCAAACAAAGCTGGTTTGCTAGCATTGTCATTTTGATCTGTTGAAGATAACTTATTGTAACGAACACCATTTTCTTCACGAATAGCAACAGTCCCTTGCTGTTCTTTTCTTGCTACAGTTTGCCATTCAGGAGTGACTTCCTTTGGTGTCTCTGGCTTAGCTGTCGCTGGTTTTTCTTCTTTCGGCTTATCTGCTTTTGGCTTTTCTTCAACTGGTTTTTCAGTTTCCTCTAAATTCGCTGGTTTTGAACTAGAGATTCCCTTAATATGATCTTGAATCCATTTTAATTGAGCTGGAGAGAAAAGGATCCCTCCACTACGGACACCGACCACACCATTTTGATGAACGCCAATCAATTTACCATCCGTGTCAAAGATACCGCCACCGCTAGCACCTGGTTGTCCACCTTGATAACCAACTCCTTGAACACCTTCACCATAAGATTCAGCAAAATCCACAGCAGTGTTAATAACTGGCGCCAACTTACCAGCAGGATAGCCAAACATATTGACTTTATCCCCAACTTTCTTAACAACTGGCTTTTCAGTAACTTCAACAGGAGCATTTTCAAGAACTGTACGCAATCTCACAAGAGCCAAATCGTTCTTATAGCCCTTTAGATAACCATCTCTATCCCAGTGAATCACATCTTTTTTACTAAATTTTACATCATCTAAACCAGGGTAGGATATACTAAAAATATCGCCATCCCCTTTATCATTATCCACAACTTTACGGATATTTCCATCTTGTTGATCCTTGATAAAGTTGTGAGAAACAGTCAAAACAAGATCCTTACCAATGACAATACCACTACCTTCTCCTGATGGAGTCTTAATCTTAACAGTAGCACCATAGTTCAATTCTCCATTTTTTGTTTTGGCAACATCTTCAGGAACTAGACTACCAGTATCTTGTGCTAATTGATCTTTATTTACCTCTTTACCATTATCAGTAGCTTTTTCAACTTTACCTTCTAATTCTTTCGGCAACTTGTCAGTAGTTTCTTTGTTTTCCTTTTCAAGAGCTAGTAACTCTTCTTCAGTTTTTGGTCCATCCGTTGTTTCAGCAGAACCTGGATTTGCTGCTGCAGCTTCTTTATCGAACTCCCGTCCATTATCGCTCGCTTTTTTATCCAAATCAGCCAGCTCACTTGGCAAATTATCTGTTGAGCCAACTGTTGGTGTGTTAGCCAATACTGGAGCAGTAGCAAAAAAACTAGCCCCAATCATAACTGAAGCAGCACCTAGTGCAAATTTACGAATGCTGTATGTACATCGTTTTTCAAAAAATCGTTTATCCATTAACTCCTGATTCCTTTCACCAATCTTCGTAAGCGTTTACATTTCTTATTCGAAAAATACTCCTTTCTATCTGAAAAGTGCAATGCTTAACGTTTATAAAAATAATTACACTTTTAATATAACAATTTTTAATAGATAAAGCAATAGAAAAGCTAGGAAAATTGCTAATTTTTTTCTTCATTCTGACAAAACCATACTCTGAGATTAAGGGGAAAATTGTCACATAATAAAAAGGATTTAGCATTCCTATCGAATGCCAAACCCTTTATCAATCAGCTTCTATAGATGATTAAAATCTATTTCACATGTTTTGCGAGTTCTTCTTGCGCTTTTTTATTGGATTCTTCTTTTTCTTTCATCCATTTATCTTGAGCTTTTTGGTATTCATCAGCAGTAACTGCCTTGTCTTGAAGTTCCAAGTATTTGTAAAGGAGCGGATCGCTTGTCCCCTTGTTACCAGAGAAGGCAAACGGCATCGTAAATGGTACCATCTTAGACAAGATTGGGCGACCAGTGAGTGATGTTGTTGGAATAATCAAGGCACTATCTGTCAACCAAGCTTGGGCTACAGCATACTTATCATAACGTTTTGCTACATCTATTGTCTCGTTTCCAGCTTCAATTACCAATTTCTCATAGTCGTTTAGACCAACCTTCTTAGCTGCAGCATTATCTGTACCAGAATCAAAGCCAAGGTAGGTTTTAGTGTTTTCACCAACTGATGGTTTGATAATATCGAGGTAAGTAGATGGATCCGCAAAGTCTGGAGTCCAACCAACATTATCTGAAATATCCCAATCTTCCCCAGCTGCTGTTTCAGCAAAGTAGGTAATATTCAAGACTTCATCTTTTTGTAGTTGTTGAATATCAATTACGACATTATCTGCACCCAAGGTTTCTTCAACCGATTGTTTGAAAGACTGTACACGTTGAACTTTTGTAGTTGCTGTCTGGTCAACTGGCATATCTAGGTGAATTGGGAATTGTACTCCCTCAGCTTGTAGAGCTGACTTAGCTTTAGCAAATTCTGCCTTGGCTTTTTCAGGATTATATAGTCCATCTTGGGCATCAGCAAGGTTCACATCCTTCCATTCATCCCCATAAGTCACCAATTTTTCTTTGACCATATCGCCAAAGTTTTTCCCATCTGCTTGGACAAATGTTGGTGGTACAAAAAGATTACGCAAAATTTTGCTTGCACCACTGGCACCGTTCACTTGTGAAGCATAGGCCGTACGATCAAAACCAAAAGCAATAGCTTGGCGGAAATCCTTGTTTAAGAGAGCCTTTTTAGTAGAGGTCTTTTGTTCGTCACTAGTCTTAGAAGTATATTTATAGGACTGGCGGTCAATATTTGTACCAACTAGATAAGTCGTAGAGTCTTGTTGGGTATAGACAATATTATCCTTCATCGTTTTTTCAAGTTCTGCGAAACTTGCACTTGTTGGATAGAGGCGGGCTGCTGTAAGGCTACCATCTTTAAAGTTTTCTGCAGGTTTGCTGGTATCTTGACCATCCCAGAATGACAATTTTATCTTATCAACATGAACATTATCCTTATCCCAGTAGTTAGGATTTTTTGCAAATTCAACGGAAGATTTAGCCACAAGAGATTTTAACAAATAAGGACCATTATACAAGATACTGCTTGGATCTGTCGCTTTAGCAAAATCATCCCCTTTTGAGTTCAAAAACTCTTCATTAACTGGTGCCAAGACACCCATTGTTGTTTTAGAATTCCAAAAACTTTCAGGTTTGTTCAAAGTGTATTGGACTGTTTGATCGTCAAGGGCTTTAATTCCAACTTGAGAAAAATCTTTATTTTCCCCTTTAGCATAAGCATCCAGACCCTTGATTGAATCTTGTACCAAGTAAAGAGCTTGTGATTTCTTATCTGTTGCATATTTAAGACCTGTTACAAAGTCTTGAGCCTTGACAGGAGCATATTCTTCACCTTCAGATGTGTACCACTTGGCATCCTGACGAATCTTATAAGTGTAGGTCAAACCATCTTTAGAAACTGACCAGTCCTCTGCCATAGAGGGAACAAGATTCCCATAACGGTCATTTTCAAGCAATCCATCAATGACGTTACTAGTAATGTTTGAAGTAGCTGCCTTGCTGGTTGTCAAATAGTTGAGATTATCTGGGTCTGTCTCGTAGGTAAAGGCGAAGGTCTGCTCACCTTTAGTAGCAGAACCACCAGAACAAGCCGCTAAGACACCAGCTGCTAATAAAGTGACTCCCGCAAGAGCCAATACTTTCCTTGTTTTCATAGTATTCTCCTTTGTTTTTCTATCCATTATAGACCCTTTGCAATCTATTGTCAATATATTTTTCTGAATTTTCATTTTTAGTTGTTATTTTCTGACAACTATCGAATCTTATTTCATTTTTTAATCTCTTTTTAACTATAAGAAAAGAGGGAATCCAGTAACTCCCTCATCCATCTATTTAAATCATTTTTAGATTCATTAATTGAAAGCTTGCAATGCGGAAAGAAGATAAGAACCCTCACGAATTTTTTGACCTACGGCCTTAGCATTTTTGACCAAACCCTGATACTCTTCTTGAGACAAATGTTCCAATACTTCTTCCAAGTCAAGTAAACTCTCAATACTAATTCCACACTCTTTTTCTAAGACGAAATTAGCCAAAGCAGATTGCCCCCAGACAATAATAGGGAAACCAGAAGCCAAATAAAGGGAGGCCTTGTGGGAATTATTGTATCTCAAATACTCACCAAACACTCCGCTACAAGTTTTAGAACTATCACCGTCCCAAACCAAACCAAAGCTTCCTTCTAATGCTGATGGTAGTTCATCTGGAAGAAAGGAACCAAAATAGGTTTCATTGGATAGCTTTCTAGCCTCATCAAAACCAACACCATAAAGGTTATATGCCGGTCTTGCAGGCAACTCATATAAGTAACCTGCTTTTTCTTGAGCTAAATTTCCAGCTACAATAATAGCTCCTTCCTTCGATAAATCTTCTTTATCCTGATAATTCGGGATCAGATAGTCAAAAATGCCTAAACTAACTATTTTCTTCTCAGAAATCCCCTTATCAACAAGCACTGATTTCATAACTGGATTATGAGCAATAAGACCATCAGCTTGTTTCAAAAGACTAGACTCTTGAAGATGAACACGAATCTTATGCTTCCAGGGTACTGTATCCAAATTAGCATAGCGCAAAACTTCTAAGTCATGGATAATAAAGTGAACCTTCACTCCTTTACGTTGCATTCTTTTGACTAAATGAGTCGTAAAGAAACTATGATGAAGCATAGGAAATTGAATCAGTAGCTGATCCCCTTCCTTCAACTTAGAGATAGCTTTGGATAGAGCTTTGGCCTTATGTCGTTGGGCTCTAATAGTCCCCATTTGATACCAATCATCTACCATCAATAACAAAGGACTATAGCCCTCACGAACTACTATTTCTTCAACATCATTTCGAGCCTTATTCCCCGCATTTCGTGCACCAGAATCCTTCAGAAATTCTTCTTTTAGATAATATTTCATCGATCAACTTTATCCTTCGTTATCTTATTTAAACTCTTCCTCTACAACATTTAGGGCACGTTCAATGACCACATGCATGTCGTAGTATTTATAATCGGCCAAACGTCCGCAGAAAATGACCTTATCATTCTGCGCTGCTTCTTCTTGATACTTAGCAAACATAGCATTGTTTCTCTCATCATTGATTGGATAATAAGGTTCATCTCCTCGTTTCCAATCTGCTGGGTATTCACGAGTAATGACCGTTTTATCTTGCGTACCATACTCAAAATGTTTATGCTCAATAATACGAGTATAAGGAATTTCTCGTTCTGTATAGTTTACAACTGCGTTTCCTTGATAGTTTTCTTCATCTAGAACTTCATGCTCAAAACGAAGACTACGGTATTCTAACTCACCATGTTTATAGTCAAAGTATTGGTCAATCATCCCTGTAAAGACAACTTTTTCAGCAGAAGCTTCTAATTCCTGACGATTGGCAAAAAAGTCAACTCCAAGTTCTACTTCAACATCTTTCAGCATATTTTCAATGATAACGTTATACCCCCCAATTGGAATACCTTGGTAACGGTCATTGAAGTAGTTATTATCAAAAGTCAAACGAACTGGTAGACGTTTAATGATAAACGGTGGAAGGTCAGTCGCGGAACGTCCCCATTGCTTTTCAGTATATCCTTTAATCAACTTTTCATAAATATCTGGACCGATCAACTTGATAGCCTGTTCTTCCAAGTTTTTAGGTTCAACGTCCTTCATGTGAGCCGTTTGCTCAGCAATCTTATCTTTGACTTCTTGAGGAGTTTTTGTCCCCCACATAGCATAGAAAGTATTCATATTGAAAGGTAGATTATAAAGGCTACCCTTGTAATTAGC
This sequence comes from Streptococcus sp. HMSC077D04, assembly GCF_001808785.1. Classification (GTDB taxonomy): domain Bacteria; phylum Bacillota; class Bacilli; order Lactobacillales; family Streptococcaceae; genus Streptococcus; species Streptococcus mitis_BX. The sequence goes on from NZ_KV794536.1 coordinate 78,118, forward strand.
TACAGGCGAGTTGATGTAGTTGTTAAATTCAGCAAATTGATTCACATAATCCCAAACTTTCTTATTAGAAGTATGGAAGATATGGGCACCATATTTATGGACATTGACTCCTTCTACATTCTCACAGTAGATATTCCCACCAATGTGGTCACGTTTATCAATAACTTTTACTTTTTTTCCACGCTTGGTTGCTTCATAAGCAAAAATTGCTCCAGACAACCCAGCACCAACGATTAGATAATCGTACATCTTGTTCTCCTTTTTATAATTTGACGATTCGATTGAGATATGGGATTCTCATTAATATTCCAATGACAATAAAACTAATACTCAAAGTAAATATAGCAAACCACAAATATGCACCTGTAAAACTGAAAGCAATTAATTTTTCCCATATCTTCATAACATAGGTGTGTATTACAAAAACACCCATTGTTTGATTAGATAGAGAAACAATCCATTTGCTCCCATTTTCATTCAAAGATAGTGTTAATACCATCAGGAAAATTCCTAAGCTTGTAAATTTCACGAATAGAATATCATAAAAATATTCAGCAAAAAGATTATGGTAAGTATTCTTTGCTAAGAAAAACAATATAATTGGTGATATCAATACTAAAAGCATGCTAACTATTTTCATCCAATTTTTAAATCTATATTTGAGATTATCTACATTGAATTGTGCTATATAACCACCTAAAATATAATAGAAAAACCATGTCCATAATCTAAAAGTTTGCATAACATGAGTTTGTAGAGGCCTCTGAAAGAAAATATTTGCCAATTCAACTATAAAACCAATAACAATCAATAAAGCTAAAATGTATAAATATCTTCTTTTTGAATTTAAAAATTTACTCAAAATAGGCAAGCATAAATAAATCAGTATCAATGCGCCAAAAAACCAAAACTGAAAGAAATACCCTTTTTGTATCAGAGAGCCTACAATTTTTTTAATTGGATTAACTGTAAAATCTCTTTTAAAGAGCCAAACGATAATGTTCCATGATGATACTGTTATTAGGATCCATTTGACTTTCTGAAGTATGTAATGGGAAGTTATTTCCCTCTTGCCTAACAATAAATAACCATTGACCATAAAAAACAAGGGAATAGAGTAGGTACCCAAATAATATAAATACGTCAAAAGATTCCATGAACCAGTATCTTTAAATCCACCCATTGTTGTATGAAGTAAAACAACTCCAACACAGGCAAGCACTTTTAGTAAATCTAGGTTGATATTTCGAACTTTTCTCATTCTAGTTTTTCCTAATAATTTGTTTTAATTCTTTCACATCTACCACTTTTAGAGATAGAATTGCAAAAAGATAAATGATTCCACCAAACATTGCAAATACTAGAACATTTGATGTTGGTGAAAAATGTATAACTGTTTTTGAACATAACAAAAGGCCATACATAATGGCAGATGCTAGTACAATTTTTGCCATTGATCCGATTATAGGAACTTCTCTTAGATAAGAACGAGTAAAGAATAACTGTATAGCCCAAACCAGCGACTCTGTTAAGACAGATACAATTGCTGCACCTATATAGCCCAGTTTTGGAAGCAAGAGAAGATTTAATCCGACACTAACAATAGCAGGAATTGTTGTTGAAAGCATGAACTCTCTATTTTTATTATGGGGAATCAAAATTTGAATCCCCATGATATTTGTCCATCCAATAAAGAACATTCTTAGAATCATAATAGCTATTGCATAGCGTGCATCTTGAAAATCTTTTCCCAGAAAAAAGTTAACAAAATCATCGTTTATAATTAACACACCTGCCATAATGGGGAAAATAACCAAATTATAAATTAGAAATGACATCTCATGCATTTTATTAACTGCTTTATGATCCCCTGATGATAAAAGATTTGAAACTCGTGGTAACATGACACTTCCCAATGAAGTTACTAGAGTCAATAAAATATTGACAAGTTTCAATGCTTGATCATAGATTCCTACATCTTTTGTTGAAGCTAAAGCTCCTAGCATTGTACGATCCAAAGTAACATAGAGCGATATGGCAATCTGAGGTAAAAACAATAAGACAACTGGCTTCAAATGCTGCTTAGCATATTCCCAATCAAAGTGCGGTTTCCCAATAAACTCTCTTGCCGGCAACCACATACTTAATTGTCCCAACAATTCAAAAATGGTAAGCAAGAACACATATAAATATAGGTCGCTATCTGATTTTATAAATAGAAAAATAGCAATGACGCCAACTAGTTTCACTGTAATATTTCTGACTGTAATTTTTCGAAAATCCTCTAAACCTTGGAATAGCCAAGAAATATCTAAACCTTTAGAAAGTAAACTTAATCCTAAAATATAAGCTACTGGGTTTTGCATTAACGAAAAAGTGAGACAAAGCAAAATATAGAGAGTCAGTGATAAGATGGTTGCTCCAAGTTGTAAAGTATAAATTCCCCAGAAATTTTTACGAATTGCTTTTCGATTACCAGAAATTTCCTTTGTACCATAATTGGCTACCCCCAAGGTAGCCAACAGGATAAAGTAGGTAACAATAGAATTATAATAACCATAAGTTCCTAAATCATCAGAACTAAATACTCTGGTAACATATGGAGTCGTAATAATCGGTAAAATAATGACTAATAATTGATATGAAAGATTGTATGCATAATTTTTAAGAACCTTCATAGGGAGCATATTCCTCACTTAACTACTATTATAAACGGCGAAAATTAGTCTGTCCAAAAATGATGATGTGAAATAGATTAAACTTTTTTGGCACAAAAATCACTTAACTAGCCTCAATTTAGAACCAAGGATACATATAACACAAAAACTTTAAACATCTTGATAATTATACCTATACTTACTCCAAGAAATACCCATTAATAATAATAATGGATTGTACATTAATTCAAAAAATTGTGGATCAAACATTGAGTGAAGTATCAATACAATAAAAACAAGCATCTCAACTGTATTAAAGTGTCCTCTTTTATTTAGTTGATAGAAACTATACCAAATAACAACTAGTAGAATCACTCCATAATGCAACAAAATATTTACAAAAGATGAATCAACGTATAAATAATTATCAAAAACAGACGTAGCCCTTTGTTGCAATTCCCAATCAATTCTTTGACCAAACATATGTACGCCATATAAAGATAATGTCTTATGTCCTAAACTTAGTCTTCCTGTCAAAGCTACGTTTAAAATTTGAAAGAATTTACTGTTTGCGTTATAAAAATAAGTCAAAATGATAGGAATAAGAATCCCTGCAGTCAACGTAATTTTACCAATAGCATTCAGGATTTTTTGACTAACTACTTTATTTTTGAATATGTACACCAATACTAATGCTAGAATTGAAAGAAGGAAAGCTGATTTCGTATCAGTATTCACGTAAAAATAATAATTCAGTATTCCAAGCATTAGAATTTCTGACAATCTGATTTTACTTTTTCTCAAATATAGATAGACTAGAGTCAGATGAAATAAAAAATTAGCTCCGAAACTAGCATATTGGTATCCTTGGCTAAAACGGAATCGCCCTCCTAATTGAACTCTCAGCGTATTTTCAATAATGCCAAACTTTAATAGACCATATATAGAAATCATTAAGAGAACAATCGAAACTGTCCAGAGAATCAAAACTTTTCTAAAATTCACATTGTTGATAGAAATAATAAATAGGATTGTTGAAATTATTGTTAGAGCATCAAAAAGCTTATGTGTTGAAATTCCAATAATGATAGCCAAGCAGAAAGCTGAAAAGAAGAATATCAGAAACTTACTCGAGTGTCTCTCTAATAGTAGTTTAAACAGAAGTATGACAATAGACACTATCATAGCAACTATTCGAAAACGATAAATTTCAGGATATTTATAGACTAAATTTGTTTGAGCTATAAAATTAAAAAGCAACCAAATAAAGAAAGCTGAAAAATATAATAACTCTGATAATTTTATTTTTATTTTCATATTTTTACCTAAGTTTGTTTAAATTATCCAATCTTATTTCGAATAGTGTTATACAATTTTGCAGATACGAGAAACAATATATATTTCAATTTATTTTTCCTTGTAACATTTGAATTCGGAATAACATCTTTGAAATATTGAATGTATTCTTTTCTAATTTTATTAACTTCAGCATACATATCTGAACTAAGCATAGCATGTACAATATGCAGACCATTAAAAACATAGCGAACATTCAAGGCTCTTCTCATATCCCTATCACCTGAATAGTCTCGTTCAATATAACTTCTATTCCATTCCATTGCCTTGTAAAAATCTAAGAGACGATCACTATACTTAGAATTTACAATACTTCCTGGTCTTCGATAGTATTTATAAAGATTTAGATCACTAACAGCAATATTTTCACAGGAAGCAATATGCTCATAAGCAAGAGCTAAATCTTCATATAACATCCCTTTAGGATATGGAAACCTTAATAAGATTTCTTTCTTATAGAGTTTACCACCTGAATGTGTCCCAACATAATTTCCATAAAACATTTGTTCTAAAGCTGTTCTACGATCTAATTTTCCAGAATATTTCTCTCTGAAATCTCCTAAAAAATCACTATTTTCATAGTTTCTAACTTCAATCACTGGAGTTGCTACAAGATCAACTCTATACTTATCTCTAAGTTCTACTAAATATTCAATGGCTCTATGGTCATAATAATCGTCTGAATCAATGAAAACAATCCAATCTGTTGAAGATTCTTTTACCCCAGTATTGCGGGCATTGGACAATCCCCCATTTTCAATATGCAGAACTTTTATTCTATTATCTTCTCGAGCATATTGGTCACAAATTTCTCCAGAACTATCCGTCGAACCATCATCTACTAGGATTATTTCAATATTTTTATATGTTTGTTGTCTTAGACTTTCTACACAATAACTCAAACAGTTCTCAACATTGTACACTGGTACAACAATAGAAATCTGATCCATTATGATAATCCTTCCAAAATGATATCAACAATACGCTCACAAGCTTTTCCATCTCCATATGGATTACTTGCTTTACTCATCTTGCTGTACTCTGTTTCATCTTCTAGAAGCAGTTTGAAATTAGTATAAATATTTTCTTCTTCTGTTCCTACCAATTTCAAGGTTCCTGCAGCAATCCCCTCTGGACGTTCTGTTGTATCACGCATTACTAATACTGGTTTACCTAAAGAAGGTGCTTCTTCTTGCACACCACCAGAATCTGTTAAAATCATGTAGCTTTGATTCATAAAATTATGGAAATCAATGACTTCTAGAGGTTCAATGATTTTCATACGTTCATTGTCGCCAAACACTTTACTTGCTAGCTCACGAACCTTAGGATTCTTGTGAATAGGATATACGACTTTAACATCTTCAAACTCATTCAGGATACGATTAACTGCATTAAACATATTTTCCATAGGTTGACCAAGGTTTTCACGTCTATGGGCTGTCAACATGATTAGTTTACTGTCCTTAGCCCACTCTAAAATAGGATGGTCATAATGCTCTTGAACGGTTGTCTTCAAGGCGTCGATGACAGTATTTCCAGTAACATAGATATTCTCTCTTCCCTCTTTTAGAAGATTCTCTTTAGCCACTTCTGTCGGAGCAAAATTGAAATCCGCAATAATTGAAGTAGTCTGACGATTGAACTCTTCAGGAAATGGGCTTTGAAGATTATAAGTTCTCAATCCTGCCTCTACATGTCCAACTTTAATTCCCATGTAAAATGCAGCTAAAGCTGTCGCAAAAGTGGTTGTAGTATCCCCATGAACAAGAACAATATCTGGTTTTTCCTGCTCTAAAACTGCTTGAATTTTATCTAAAATACTTGTCGTGATTGTAAATAGTGTTTGATTTGCCTTCATAATTCCTAAATCATAATCAGGAACAACTTTAAAGACATCTAAAACTTGCTCTAACATTTCTTTATGTTGACCCGTTACACACACAAGTGTTTTGATTGAATCATTTTTCTTCAGTTCATTCACTAAGGGACACATTTTTATTGCTTCTGGACGCGTCCCAAAAACTAACATTACTTTTTTCATTTTGAATCTCCCATTAGTTTTTGATAAAATTTACGATAATTCTCTAAAAATAAAGGATAACTAAACTTCTCTTCATAATCTTTTTTAGCTTGATGAGCTAACCTAGTTCTAAGAGTTGAGTCAGTCGCCAGACTCTCAATAGCAGAAGCTAAGGCCCTAGCATCTTTAGCAGGAACCAAGATCCCATTTTCTTTTGTAACAACTTCATTAATGCCAGGAATATCTGTCGCAACCATGGTTTTTCCATTCATAAATGCTTCGATAACATTTAGAGCCAAGCCCTCAAATAATGACGAAGACACTAGGAAATCAAAACTATTAATGCATTCCACTATATCCTGTCTATATCCTAAAAAAGATACTTTATCTTCCAGATTTAGTTCTTTAACCTTGTTTTCTAATTCGGCTCTAAGTTCTCCATCCCCAACGATAAATAAACGAAGGTTTTCATCTGAAATCAAAGAGATCGCATCAAGCAGATAAGTCAAACCTTTTTGTTCAGATAATCTTGCAATACAGCCTAGCTTGATTCCATCAAACCTCATAATCTCATCAACTTGTCTATTTGACTGTTTCAAGATCACTCCGTTATAGATAACAGTGCTATTTGCAACTCCCACATCATCTTTCAAATTTTGATTAACTGCTTGACCAACTGCAATACTATAGGCATTTTTAAGTGAAAATCTATATAAAGACAACTTATCTTTAAAGACATTATGAGCAGTGTAAACGTGGACTAGCTTGGGATTAATCAGTTTTAATAAACGAATATAAAAAGCTGCCATTCGATGATGCGTATGAACCAGAGTAATATCATTTGTCTTAATAATTTGATAAATAGTAAGAAGCAGCTTCAACACAGTAAGGGGATTTTTGCTGTCTATATCGTGAATTTTATGATGGATAATTCCTTGGGCCTCTAATTTTGGTTCCCAAAGGCCTCCTGTAGAAGCTACATGTACACTATCAAACTCATCTTTCAAATCAGAACTCAACTGGTACACGATTCTCTCAGCACCACCAATATCCATCGTTCGTGAAATATGTAAAATATTATTTTTTCGTTTTTCGTTTCTCATCTAAAACTCGCTTAATAAAGGTAACATTCCCTACAAAGTATCGTTTAAAGAGACGCTTTGGCTCATTAGCAACTCGGAACAACCACTCCAAGTTCAATTTCTGCATCCAAAGTGGGGCACGCTGAATGTGACCAGACAATACATCAAAACTACCACCTACACCCATAAAAATAGAATTCACTCCATTATCCATAAATTTTTGGATGATGTATTCTTTTTTAGGTGAAGTAATTCCAACAAATACAAAGTCGGGATTCTTTTCACGAATATCTTCCTGAATATCTTGCTCATCTTCCTCAGAAAAATAACCATTACGATGTCCAACAACTCGTAGATTGGGATACTCTTCTTTAAAATTTTGTAACATATCTTGCAAAACTTCTTCTTTAGCACCAAAAAAATACACTGAATAAGATTTTTCATCGGCTAATTTTAATAATCTTTGCATTAAATCAATTCCAGCAACTCGTTCTGGAACTTGGTAGCCCAAAAATCGAGAAGCTAGAACTACTGATGCACCATCTGCATTGATGATCTCAGACTCGTTAACTATCTTCTTAATAGCTTCATCTGATTGACATTGGTTAATCTTATCAGCGTTTACGCCCATTAAATGAAGAGGACGTTGTTCAATTACAAATTTCTCAACCTCTTGTACTGTTTCATCCATTGTTAAAGGGTCAATTCTGACCCCCATTAAATTAAAACTATTCAAATTAATCTCCCCATGTAGACTCAAAATGACCCTTACGCTCGGCTTCTTTTGGTAACTTCATGTAATCACCATATATTTTTGTTAAATATTCATCTGGGTTTGCATGGCAACTTATTTCTAAGTTCTCAAACTCTAGTAATTGTGGTTCACCGAATACTTCTTTTCTAGCAAGCTCACGTTCTCTGTAAGAGCCTAATACATTACCTACTATTGAACTAGTTTCAAAATCATATTGTTTAATTAGATTTTGTAATTTGTTGTTAATAGTGGCTGTTTTTAGAAGTTTATTTAATTTCAAAACTTTTGATATACTCACAATTGCATTTTCAAAACTTCCCCGATCTCTGTCATGTAGACGATCGATTACCGAAATTTTAGAAAGTGCACGATAGAATTTGATTTTGTTTGTATGAATAAAATAATGAAAACGATCATCTGGATAACCATCCAAAGGAAAAATATCTATGAATGGACTACATAGTTCATCTCCAAATGGAATTTGTAAGGATGTATCCATAATAGAGGTATTACCTAAATTGTCATCATGAAGTCTCAAAATAACATGTTCTGGAAGTTCTTTTTTACAAATAGATAAAAATTTTTCATAATCTTTTCGAGGCATCCCTAAATCCATATCATCATCCCAAGGAATAAATCCTTTATGACGAATGGCTCCTAGCAATGTTCCTCCCAAAGCATAATATCTTAAATCATGTTTACTACAAATAGCAATAAAGTTTTTCAATAAAGATAATTCTCCTAGTTGAATTTCCCTCACTTTATTCATAAAATCACTTCGCTCCATCTCTCATAAGTACAACTTTAATAGTTTTTAGTAAAATTTCAATGTCTTTCCAAATTGTCCAATCGTCTATATAAGCTACATCTAATTTAACAACTTCATCAAAATTCTTAATCTCACTTCTACCACTAACTTGCCAAAGTCCAGTGATACCCGGTTTAAAACTCAATCGACGTTTTTGTTCAGGTGTGTATGTCTCATATTCATCAACTGTTGGCGGTCTTGTTCCCACTAGGCTCATATCTCCTTTCAGAACATTCCAAAACTGGGGAAGTTCATCCAAGCTAGTTTTACGGATAAAGCGACCAATTTTTGTAATGCGAGGATCATTGTCCATCTTAAACATACCACCCTGCATGGTATTTTTCTCCAACAATTCTCTCTTTTTATCCTCAGCATCAATACACATTGATCTAAATTTATAAAAAGTAAAATGTCGGCCGTTTTTTCCTATGCGAGTCTGGGCAAAAATAGCAGGTCCACCATCTTTTCGAATAGCTGGAACTAGAACTATACTAACTAGACCACAAATCATTAAACCAAAAATAGAACCAATAATATCTATGACACGCTTAGCAATTACATGACTATTCTTATAAAATTTCGTCGAAAAAGTAATGACATTTAGACCAGCCATCCCACGGATTTTTTTGTCACGCCCTAGATTATGGTCAAAAGCATTTAGATTAACCGTTACATCAATTCCCATCGTTTCAAAACGAGAAATAAATTCACCAATATCATATTCTTCACTAGGAAGATTGATAAACACTTCGTCCACAACTTCGTGAGTTGCAAAATTTAAAATATCTTCGACTGGTACGACTGTAATAGTATCATGTTGGAAATTAGGTTTATCTAATACACTAACTGCCACCAGTTCTCCAAAGAAATCACCCGCATCAAGTAATTTATCCATCACTTTCTCAACTCTAGACGTTGCTGTAATCAAGAATAGTTTTTTACTCCATTTCAAATTAGGAAATACCCGTTTCGAATAATACTTGATACAAATATTGACTAGATACATTAGAATCGAGTGTAAGGTTAAGAAATACACCATGCCTCGTCTAGAGATACTAAAGCGTTCTTCTAAAAAGAAATTAGAAAGACTAATTGCCAACGCAAAGAAAATGATATATTTTGTCAAGCGAACAAGTTCAATCAAACTCCCTCGTCTAAAAAAATCTTGACCGTAATCGCTAAAATAAAATACTATGTAGTGGAGAATATATAGGACAATCATTGTTGTTGAAAGAATATCTGTCTCTTTAACAAAACTAAGAGAATACCCCAGTAACACTACTATAAAACTCTGGATTACTGCCAGAGATATTTTTATCCCTTTCTCTTCCATAACTACTTCCTTAGTCTATCCCTTATTCTATCCCCTATTTTTTACCGTAAGAACCATACTCACCGTAAGAACCATATTTCTCAGCTGAAGTATTGAATTTATTTAATACAACTCCTAAAAATGGTTTATTCGTTTGTTCCAATTGACCTTTAGCCTTCTGAACATCTTTTCTGTTAGCTTCTCCTGCCGCAGTAACTAAAACAGATGCATCACATTTTTGTGTAATAATAGCTGCGTCGATTACGATACCAATAGGCGCTGTATCAACAATAATATAATCAAAATACTTGCGAAGTGTGTCAATCATAGTGCTAAAATTTTCACTTTGCAATAAAGCAGTTGGGTTGGGTGAGATAGACCCAGCTTGAACCACAAATAGATTCTCAACATTGGTATCACATAAACCATGAGATAGGTCTGTTGTTCCAGATAAAAATTCTGTCAATCCAGTAATTTTTTCACGTGACTTGAAGACACCTGACATGACAGAATTACGAATATCAGCATCTACTAACAGGGTCTTGTAACCTGCACGCGCGAATGCCCAAGCAATATTTGTAGAAGTCGTTGACTTTCCTTCACCCGGTTTTACAGAAGTGATAGAAATTACTTGTAAATTATTTCCACTCAATTGTATATTCGTACGCAAGGCATTATAGTATTCTTCCGCTTTTTTGGCCAGATCTAATTTTTTCTGTGCTATTTCTAATGTCGGCATATCTCTCTCCTATTTCAATTTATCCAGATTTGGAACAACTCCCAACAATGCAATTTGCATAACATCTTCAATATCCTCTGGACGTTTCACTCGTGTATCAACCAGTTCAACGATAAGAACAGCGATAACCATAAATGCTGTTCCTCCAAGTAGCCCGATAATTGTATTTCTACGAATATTTGGAGAAGATGGTGCTGTAGCCGGACGAGCTTCTTCAAGTGTTGTGACATCAGAAACGCGTGTGATACTGATAATCTTTTCAGCTGCTACTTCTCTCAATGAGTTAGCAATACGACTAGCTTCCTCAGGGACTCTATCATTAACGGAAATAGATACGATACGAGTATCGACTGGTACAGTTACCTTGACTTTACTAGCCAAAGCTTTTGGTGATAGATCTAATTTCAAATTAGATGTAACTTTTTCCAAAACATCTTGAGACAAAATAATTTCACGATAGTCTTTAACTAAGTACGATCCAGCTTGCAAGTCTTGGTTTGTCAAACCAGGCTTATCTCCCTGATTACGGTTGACTACATAAATCCGTGTAGTACTAGTGAACTCCGGTTTAACGACAAACGCACTATAGGCAAAAGCTAAGGCTCCAGCTACAATCGCTACCAATGCAATTAGAATTTTTCTTTTCCAAAGAATTTTAAACAGGTGAAATACATCGATTTCCATAGTATTTTGTTCTTTCATATTTTCTCCTAAATTATTTGATCCATTATAATTTTCCTAGGGTTCTCTACAAATAGCTCTTCCGCCTTGTCTCTACCATACTTTTTAGAAATAATCTGACGAGCATCCTCCATGTAGGGAGGTCTACTATCTAAGTTATGCATGTCACTTGCAATGACATGAACCAGGTCTCTCTCCAAAAAATATTGGGCTCTCTTTTTCATAAATTTATAGGTTTCACCAAAGAGCTTAGGTTTTAGAACATGAGAACTATTTACTTGCGTATAGCATCCCATATCAATCAGTTCCCTAACACGTTTTTCATTGTTTTCCAACGCATCATAACGTTCAATATGAGCAATCACTGGGGTAATCCCTAACATCAAAATATTGCTTAACCCTTTATGAATATCGCGATAGGGTGTATTCATACTAAATTCAATCAAAGCATAACGACTGTTATTGAGAGTAGGAATGCGCTTGTTTTCTAATTTTTCTAGAACATCCGGAGTATAGTATATCTCTGCTCCGTAAGCAATGACCAAATCATCTGCCACTTCTTTAGCAATCTCACGAACCTTTAAAAAATTCGTCGCTATTTTTTCTTCTGGAGTCTCAAACATCCCTTTTCGACGATGGGAAGTCGAAACAATCATCCGAACTCCTTGATTATATGCTTCTATTAAAAGAGCTTTACTATCTTCTATAGACTTTGGCCCGTCATCTACATCAAAGACAATGTGAGAGTGGATATCAATCATATCATCTTCCCTCCATCACATCTTGTATCGCACTTTTAGCAGTTGCTAAACTACTATCATCGATTTCCATCATATAAAGGTTACTATCTGGCATAGCATAAGAAGGAAGTCCCATTCGACCTGTACCTTTGAGGTCTTGAGAGTTGACTTTATAACTACCACCACTCTCCAATTGAGTATTAATCAAATCTATCATCGTTTCGATAGGCATATTTGTTTGAAGGGAATCTTGCAAACCTTGAATAATATCACTATAATTTTTTAAGGCTTCAGTAGAAGTTAATTTCTGAATAATTGCGACAATAACCTTTTGTTGATTACGACCACGGTCACGATCTCCATCAGCCAACGAATAGCGTTCACGAACAAACCCAAGAGCTTGTTCAGAATCTAAATGGACATTTCCTACTGGGAAGTGGAACTTCCCGTGACGAGATGTAAACTCCTGATCATTGTATACATCTACACCACCTAAAAGGTCAATCAATTTCAAGAACGAAGTGAAGTTTAGACGAACATAGTAATTAATATCAACTCCATAAAGATTTTCCAAAGTATGAATAGAGGAGTCAACTCCATAAATACCTGCATGAGTCAACTTATCTTTTTGATTATTCCCGCCGTCAGCAATCGGAACATAAGAATCTCGAGGGGTTGTTGTCAATAGAATTTTTTTTGAATCTTGATTAACAGTCATCAAAATGTTGACATCTGAACGAGAAACTGAACTAATTGGTCCGTAAGTGTCAATACCACTCACATAGACATTGAAGGACTTGTTCTTAGAAACTTTAGGAGCAGCTACTTCTTTGGTGATATTTTTAGTGTAGATTTTCCTAATTTTTGATGCGTAATCAGGGTATTCAGATTCTATAATATTTTCAAAGACGCTATTTAAGACAATCGCTTTTGCTTCACCTGATACCAAGCTCTTATAAGCTGCAAGGTATGAGGTGCTTTGTTCAACCGTCAATTCTTTGCTCTGACTAGTTTTGATATCAGCTATCAATTTTTGAATATTATCATTATCAGTATCCGTAGGTCCTGTAATACTATCTAATTGCGTGACATTATGAACGTCACTATCTTTCAGAACAACAACACTCATTGAGTATTCTGAGTAATTTGACGTAGAATTGATATGACTAGTAAAGCCGACAAATTGTTGCAGTGCAAAAAAAGAAACTGAACTCATTAAAATAGCTAGTGTTAAAAAGAAAATTGTAAACTTTTCTGCTTTTCTATAAATGATCAAAAGCAGACTCGCTAAAGCGACCAAAATCACTACAGCTGCCGTCATAACATTCAGGTATCTAAACGCCAATATATTATGTCTAAAAATCAAGAACAGCAAAAAACCACCCAATAATACATAAATGGTTAATAAAGCTATATTAATGCTCCGCTTAACTTTACCCGAACGGGCTCTTTTTGAACGTTTATTCATAGTTTTCCCCTATATGTTGATTATCAGAATTATTATATCACAATCATGAAATAATTTCCATTTATTCCTTTTTTTATCAGCGTTTTCAATACATCTTCTAAATGCACTCCGAAGGAATAATTGTTTTTTTTATAACCTGTATAGTATCTATCGCTTCCTATTTTGACATTCTCGTTTCATAGACAGAGGAATACGAATCAAAAATATAACAAACAAGGTCCCTTACGGAACCTCGTTCATCTATTTTACATGATTTTCTGCTTCTTTTTGAGCTTTTTCGATTGCTTTTTTGCTTTCTTGCTCCCATTTGGTCTTAGCTTCTTCATACTGCTTGGTAGTCACAGTGTCTTTTTGCAGTTTCATGTACTTGTAGTTATTGCCGTCGCCCTTGATGCCGACTAGTGAATAACCTCTTGTAAATGGCGTTACTTTGGTTACAGATGCTGTTCCACCGCTCGACATAGCTGACATAATCAGAGAATTGTCAATCATCCAAGCCTGTGCTTCAGCATATTTTTCATAACGTTTGGCTACATCTTTATTTTCGCTATCTGCATCTTTGAGCATCTTGGTGTAGGTATCAAGACCCAAGCTAGCAATTTTAGCTTTATCTTCCTGAGCATCTAAACCAAAAATCTTGAGGTAGAATCCATCCTCAGCATTGAAAGGATTAAGATAAGTTGACGGATCTTGGTAGTCACCTACCCAGCCATCAAAGTTCAAATCATAGTCACGATCAGCTGGCGTTGGTGCCAAGAAAGCTACGTTATTAAAATCATCTGTTGAAAGTTGTTGAACATCAATGACAATGTTATCAGCACCTAAAACCGACTCAAGGGTCTGCTTAACTGAGTTCATGCCTGTCACAGCATTTTTACTTGTCTGATCAACTGCAACATCCAAGTGAATTGGGAAAGTCACACCTTGACTTGCCAATTCTTTTTTAGCTTCTGCAAATTTTGCTTGGGCCTTTTCTTTGTTGAAATAGGCATCCTGAGCATCTGCCAAGTTAATACCTGACCATTCTGTTCCGTAGTTGACCAATTTAGAAGCAACTACTTCTCCAAAAGTCTTGTCTCCAACTTGGACAAATGTAGGAGGCACTAGGGTGTTACGAAGGGTCTTGCTAGCTGCTTCTTCCCCATTTGACTGGGCAGAATAGGTTGTGCGGTCCAAGGCAAAGTTCACTGCCTGGCGGAAGTTTTTGTTCAAGACAGCTGCCTCAGTTGACTTCTTCTGCTCATCTGTCGTTTTAGCAGTGTGATTGTAGGCCTTACGGTTGACGTTGAAATTGAAATACCAAGAAGTCTTGTCCTGCAAACTATAGACGATATTATCCTTATATTTTTCCTTGATCTTAGCGAAGTTAGAACTATTTGGATAAACCCCCGCGATAGAATAAGCTCCACTTTCAAAGTTACGGATGGTCAATTCTTGGTCTGAACCATCAAAATAGGCCAATTTCACGTGTTCAATTGATACTTTGTCATGATCATAGTAATGGGGATTTTTCACATACTCGATAGATGATTTTGATGTAAAATCTTTTAACAAATAAGGTCCGCTGTAGAGAATGCTATCTGGAGATAGGGTCCCAAAATCTTTCCCTTTTGAGTTTAAAAACTCTTCATTCACCGGGAAAAGAATACTATTGGTTGTTTTTGAGTTCCAGTAAGGTTCTGGGCGTTCCAAAGTATACTCAACAGTATGGTCGTCGATTGCCTTCACACCAACCTTAGAAAAGTCAGAATCCGCTCCTGTAATATAATCATTCAAGCCCTTGATTGAGTTTTGAATCAAGTCAATAGCCTGTGATTTATTGTCCACTGCATACTTAATCCCTGTCACAAAATCTTGTGCCTTGACTGGGGCGTACTCTTCACCGTCAGCCGTGAACCATTTGGCATCTTTTCTCAGTTTATAGGTATAAGTCAGACCGTCGCTTGAAACAGACCAGTCTTCTGCCAAAGACGGAACTAGGTTTCCGTGGTTGTCATTTTCAAGCAAACCATCAACTAGGTTAGTAATAATAGCTGTATTATCAGCGTAGTAGTCTAATAAATAGTTAAATGTAGTTGGATTTCCACTAAAGGTTGATGAGTAAGTTTTTGTATCTGAACCTGATTGTCCGCAAGCAGCTAAAAGCAAAGCAGCTGCAACAGTCAGGCCTGCACTAAGGATACGCTTTTTTGTAGTCATCTTCTTTCTCCTTTATGTTAGTTTTTATAACATAGGTTTATTTTACCAAAATAGTGGAAATTTGTAAAGTTAATTGAATTTCTAGAATGAAAGTTTATAAATCTTTGCCATAAAAAAACAAAGGATTTCTGCCTTTCATACAGTCCTCCCTTGTTTTTATACGATTTCGATTTTTAGATTTTTCTGTAAAAAATGTTTATAGTAATTCCACACAGAAAGCATCCCATGGAGCCAAGATTTGTTTTTCAAATGCTTCTTGAGCCACGGTGTTTTCAATCAAGACCGATTTGACGTTCCCTTCTACGGTCAAGTCTTGTTCTTCATTGGACAAATTAGCTACGACTAGGAATCGACGGTTGCCATCTTTACGGATATAGGCAAAAACCTTGTCAGCCGTATCAAGCAATTCAAAGTCAGCTCGAATCAGCCAACTATTCTCCTTACGGATTTGAACCAGTTTCTGATAAGTATAGAAAATAGAATCGGGATTTGCCAGCGCTTCTTGAACGTTGATTGCTTGATAGTTTGGATTCACTGCCAACCAAGGTTGACCTGTTGAGAAACCAGCATGTTTGCCCTCGTCCCATTGCATAGGGGTACGGGCATTGTCACGACCAATGACACGGATACTGTCCATGATTTCTTCCATCGGAACGCCTTTTTCAAGAGCTTCACGCGCATAGTTGAGGGATTCAATATCTTCTACTTGGTCCAGTGTTTCAAACGGATAGTTGGTCATCCCAATCTCCTCGCCTTGGTAGATATAAGGAGTTCCTCTCATGAGATGAAGCAAGATGGCAAAGGCTTTGGCAGATTTTTCGCGGTATTCTTGGTCATTTCCCCAGATAGAGACAATACGAGGGAGGTCATGATTGTTCCAGAAGAGGGAATTCCAACCATCCTCAACTCCTAATTCTGTCTGCCATTTGTTGAAAATCTCTTTTAACTTAGCGATATTCAACTCTTTTTGATAGTGCCATTTAGGCTGACCTTCCTGATACTGAAGACAGATATGCTCAAACTGGAAGACCATAGACAATTCTTGACCCTTTGGATCAGAGTAGAGCTTGGCAATCTCTGGCGTTGCCCCCCAAGTTTCTCCTACTGTCA
This sequence comes from Streptococcus sp. HMSC077D04, assembly GCF_001808785.1. Lineage (GTDB taxonomy): Bacteria > Bacillota > Bacilli > Lactobacillales > Streptococcaceae > Streptococcus > Streptococcus mitis_BX. The sequence goes on from NZ_KV794536.1 coordinate 95,047, forward strand.
AGAGATTCTTATCTCCAAAGGTCGCCTGATTCATCTCCTTGAGATAGGGATGGAGCATAGGACCATTATTGACTACTTGCTCGTCAGGAATTTTCCCAATCATGTCAATAACATCCATACGGAAGCCGCCAATGCCTTTATCAATCCAGAAGTTCATCATCTCATAAATTTTCTGACGAAGCTTTTCATTTTCCCAGTTGAGATCCGGCTGTTTCTTACTGAAAAAGTGAAGATAGTATTGACCTGACTTTTCATCGTATTCCCAAGCAGAACCACTAAAGATAGAATCTAAATCGTTGGGTTCATCCCGCCAGATATAGTAGTCTCGTTCAGGGCTATCAGGATTTTCACAGGCCTCGACAAACCAAGCATGCTCATCTGAGGTATGATTGACCACTAAGTCCATGATGATACGAATATCACGCTTCTTAGCTTCCGCGATCAGTTGGTCCATATCCTCCATGGTTCCGAAAATAGCTGCAATCGCTTGATAATCAGCAATATCATAGCCATTATCATCCATAGGACTGTCATAAACTGGAGAAAGCCAAATCGCTGTAATTCCTAACTTGGCTAGATAGTCTAACTTACTGGTAATTCCTGGCAAATCGCCAATTCCATCTCCGTTGCTATCCATAAAGCTCTTAGGATAGACTTGATAGACTACGGCATTGTGCCACCATTTTTCTTGCATCTTCTTACCTCATTATTTTAATAATCTGTAATCTATGATAGCGCTTTTTAAAATTTTATGCAAGCGTTTGCCTAATCTTTTTGATTCCTTTTTTAACTCCATAGTTTCCTAACTTCCAATTTTTTATTATAATAGAGGTCAGAGGTAAAAAAATGAAAAAACAAGCTTTTAGTTCTGAACAATATTTGAATCTACAGCGCGACCACATTTTGGAGCGCATTAACCAATTTGACGGCAAGCTCTACTTGGAGTTTGGCGGCAAAATGTTAGAAGATTTCCACGCTGCTCGCGTTCTTCCTGGTTATGAGCCTGACAACAAAATCAAGCTCTTACAAGAATTGAAAGAGCAGGTTGAGGTTGTGATTGCTATTAATGCTAGCAATATCGAACATTCCAAAGCACGTGGTGACTTGGGCATTTCTTATGACCAAGAAGTTCTTCGTTTGATTGACAAATTCAATGAATTAGGGATTTTTGTTGGCTCCGTTGTCATCACACAGTACGCTGGCCAACCCGCTGCAGATGCCTTCCGCAATCAGCTTGAGAAAAATGGAATTGATTCTTATCTTCATTATCCAATCAAAGGATATCCGACAGATATGGATCACATCATTTCTCCAGAAGGCATGGGGAAAAACGACTACATCAAAACCAGTCGCAACTTGATTGTCGTGACCGCTCCTGGACCTGGTTCTGGAAAATTGGCAACTTGTATGTCCAATATGTACCACGACCAAATCAATGGTATCAAGTCTGGCTACGCTAAATTTGAAACCTTCCCAGTTTGGAATCTTCCCCTTCATCACCCAGTCAATTTGGCCTACGAGGCTGCCACAGCTGACCTTGATGATGTCAACATGATTGACCCCTTCCATCTCCAAACCTACGGAGAAACTACTGTCAACTACAACCGTGATATCGAGATTTTCCCAGTGCTCAAGCGCATGTTAGAACGTATCCTTGGTAAATCTCCATACGCTTCACCGACAGACATGGGTGTCAACATGGTTGGTTTCGCTATTACAGATAATGAGGCTGCTGTCGAAGCTTCTAAACAAGAAATCATCCGCCGTTACTATCAAACTGTTCTTGATTTCAAAGCCGAAAAAGTTGGCGAAGCTGCTGTCAAAAAAATTGAGTTGCTCATGAACGACCTCGGCATCACACCTGCAGACCGTAAGGTTGCTGTCGTTGCGCGTCAAAAAGCAGAAGAAACTGGTGGACCAGCCCTAGCCCTTGAATTGCCAAGCGGAGAAATTGTCACTGGTAAGAACTCAGAGCTCTTTGGTCCTACAGCCGCTGCCTTGATCAACGCTATCAAGAAATCAGCTGACATTGCCAAGGAAGTAAAACTCATCGAGCCTGAAGTTGTTAAGCCGATCCAAGGTCTTAAAATCGATCATCTGGGTAGTCGCAATCCACGCCTGCATTCAAATGAAATTTTGATTGCACTTGCCATCACAGCTACAGAAAATTCTGATGCTGCTCGTGCTATGGAAGAACTTGGCAACCTCAAAGGAAGCGAAGCCCACTCAACCATCATCTTGACTGATGAAGATAAGAATGTCCTTCGTAAACTGGGTATCAACGTAACCTTTGACCCTTACTACCAATACGACCGCTTGTATCGTAAATAAAGATTTCAACCTCTCCAGCCTCGGAGAGGTTTTCTCTCTGCCTCAAGAGCCGGCTTTATGTTATAATGAAATTAGAAAACTGAAAGGATTTACCATGCCAAAAGAAGTTATTGTTGAAAGTTTTGAACTTGACCACACCATTGTTAAGGCACCCTATGTTCGCTTGATTGGGGAGGAAAAAGGGCCAAAGGGAGATGTCATCTCCAATTATGATATTCGCTTAGTGCAACCCAATGAAGACTCTATCCCTACTGCTGGCCTTCACACTATCGAGCACCTCTTAGCCAAACTCATCCGTACCCGCATCGACGGCATGATTGACTGTTCACCATTTGGTTGCCGCACAGGCTTCCACATGATTATGTGGGGGCGCCACACCAGTGCTGAAATCGCATCTGTTATCAAGGATTCGCTCAAAGAAATCGCTGAAACTACTACTTGGGAAGATGTTCCTGGAACAACCATCGAATCTTGCGGTAACTACAAGGATCACAGCCTCTTTTCTGCTAAAGAATGGGCTAAACTCATCTTGGAACAAGGGATTTCAGACGATGCCTTTGAGCGTCATGTGATTTAAACACAAAAAAGGAACCAGTTTTTCAGCTGGCTCCTTCTTTTTTATGCTCAAAATTCTGTCTTAGGCTTTTTCACGAATGACCAAAACACCATCTTCCATGTCAGCTTCTAGGTGTTTAGTATCAAGGTTATCCAAGTGGAAGTCTGTGACTTTGTCACGGATTTGTTGTTCAACCACACGACGGAGTGGACGAACACCCATGACTTCATCGTAGCCTTCCTCAGTCATGTATTCTTTAGCAGCTTCGCTCACTGCCAAGTCAATGTCTTTCTTAGAAAGCGTCTTGTTAACTTCAACCAACATCAAGTCCACAATCTTAGAAAGATCTTCTTTGCTCAAGTGTGAGAATTCGATGACTGCATTGAAACGGTTAAGGAATTCTGGACGGAAGTAAGGTTTCAAACGATCCATCAATTCTGGTTTATCCGCATCTTCTGTCAAGTTAGCTTCGTAACCAAAGCCTGCGTTTGAAGTTGCGATAATCACCGTATTCTTGAAGTTGATAGTGTTACCTTGACCATCTGTCAAACGACCATCGTCCAAAACTTGAAGGAGAAGGGTGATGACTTGAGGGTCAGCCTTTTCAATTTCGTCGAGAAGGACGATTGAGTATGGATTGCGACGGACGCGTTCTGTCAAGGTATTGTTGTTGTCATCGTAACCAACATAACCTGCAGTTGTACCAATCAATTTAGATACGGCTGTGCGGTCGCTGTATTCTGACATGTCCAAACGGATGATAGCATCTTTCGTTCCGAACATATCAAGAGCCAATTGTTTAGCCAACTCAGTCTTACCAACACCAGTAGGACCTACAAAGAGGAAGCTACCGATTGGGCGATTTCCTTCATCAAAACCAGCACGGTTACGACGGATAGCTTTTGCTACTGCTTCAACGGCCTTATCTTGACCAATAACTTTTGTCCGCAAACGATGACCCATATCTTTCAAACGTTCGATGTCCGTAGCCCCCATTTGAGATACTGGAATACCCGTCATACGTTCTACAGATTCAGCCACATCGTTGACACTTGCAGTCACTTTCATATCTTCTGTATGGTTTTCGATTTTCTTTTCCAATTCTGCGATGCGTGTTTTATAATTTAGAGCTGCTTCAAAATCTTCTGCCTCAACTGCTTTTTCTTGCTTGTCTTTTTCTGCCTCAATTTCACGTTCAACAGCATGAACATCTGTTACTGGATGCTGAGCTGCCAAGTGAGCCGCCGTAACATCGACAAGGTCGATAGCCTTATCTGGCAAGCTACGTTGTGGAATATATTGAACAGAATAATCCACCGCTGCTTTCAAAACTTCGTCTGGCAAGATGACATTGTGGTGTTGTTGATAGAGGTCACGAATTCCTTGAAGAATTTTAAAAGTATCCTCTGCTGAAGGAGCATTTACCTTGACTTCGTTGAAACGACGAGCAAGAGCTGCATTCTTCAAGATAGTATTACGGTATTCATCCTGAGTAGTTGCGCCAATCACTGTCAATTCTCCACGTGAAAGAGCTGGTTTCAAGATATCAGCAAGACCTTTAGACCCTTGACCATCACCTGTGCTACCAGCACCAAGAATTTGGTGAATTTCATCAAAGAAGAGAATGATATTTCCCGCTTCTTTGACCTCATTGACTAGGTTTTGAACGTTTTCTTCAAAGCTACCACGGTATTGAGTACCAGCCTCAAGACCTGAGATATCAATGGAAATGATTTCCTTGTTCTTAATAGCAGCTGGAACATCTCCGTTCACAATGGCTTGTGCTAGACCTTCGACAACGGCTGTCTTACCAACGCCTGCATCTCCGACCAAAACAGGATTGTTCTTGGTACGGCGCGAGAGGATTTCAGATGCTTCTTGAATTTCCTTGTTTCGTCCGATAACAGGATCCAGCTTTCCCTCACGCGCTTCTGCAGTCAAGTTTCGACCTAGTTTTGCAAGTACACCGTCTTGTTTCATACCTGATGCCTGTTGTGGCATTTTTCCATCAACTTCTGCATTTCCTGGCAATTGGCCAGTTGCACGATAGTGAGCAAATTCCTCAGGTGTGACTTCACGTCCATTAATCAAGTAGCGACGGTTTTCAGAACTATATCCTCGCATGCCACCCATCAATTGGTTAAATAAATCATCCATGTTGTTAAAGTTATTAAAGTTGTTGTTCATATTCTTTACCTCTTTTTGTTTACTTAGTTATGATTACTGATATTGACTATCTTTGACCTTTGTTTTAAAAAATTTAGACTAGCTAAATCGCTACTCTACGTACTATTTCTGGTTTTTCTTTTTCAAGCAGGAGTAGACTATCTTTACTTCTAAAGATTTCTAGATTAAACATAGACCCCACCTCTTTCTATTTTACTTTAAATAAGTGTTCTAGCAAGGTTTTCATTTACCTTACGTTCATAATATACTACATTAGTCAAAAAAGGTCAAGTAATTTGACTTTAATTGACCAATAAATTTTACAAAAAGAAGAACTAGCTTTTAACTAGTCCTTCTTTGTATTATTTTATATAATCTTAGCTCAACGCATCCAAGGCATCATCCATTGAAAGAACTTCGTGGAATACACGTTGTGTCAATTCAGTTTTTTGTTCTGGAGTGAGGTATTTAGTGTTTACACAGTATCCAGAGATACGTACGATAACGTCTTCACCTGACATGATCTTTTCGTAAACATCGTTCAAGTCCATAACGTTCAAGTTAACGTGTTGTCCACCGTTTTCAAAGTAACCATCAAGGATTGTTACCAAGTTATCAACTTGTTCGTCACGAGTCTTACCAAGAGCGCGAGGTGATACTTGTGTAGTCAATGAGATACCATCAGCTGCATAACTAAAGTCAAGGCTAGAAAGTGAGTTCAAGTTTTGCAACCATCCACCTTTAGCTTTATTAGATGGGTTAGCACCTGGTGAGAAGAATTCAAGTTTAGACAAGTTCACAGAACCATCTTCGTTGAGGTATACACCTTTGTGAACTGGTGAGTTACCAGTTTGTTTAGAGTAAGCAACGTTAGATGTGATTGTCAAAAGTGATACTGTAGCTTCAGCGTCTTTGTAAAGTTTGTGGCTACGTAGACGAGTTGTGTAAGCTTCGATCAACCATTCTGCCAATTCGTTTGAACGTGGGTCATCTTCACCCCAACGTGGGTATTCACCGATTGTTTCGTAATCGTAGATGTAGCCATTTTCGTCACGGATTGGTTTAACTGTAGCGTATTTGATAGCTGACAATGTATCAACAGTGTTGGCAAATCCACAGATACCGAATCCCATGTTGGCACGTTGTTTAGTTGGCAAGAAGGCCATTTGAACAGCTTCGTAGTTGTACTTATCAGTCATGTAGTGGATGATGTTCAAAGCATCTACGTAAGTGTCAGTCAACCAGTCAAGAGATTTTTCAAAGTTAGCTTTAACTGATTCAAATTCAAGAACTTCGTCACGGATTGGTTCGATGTCAAATACTTTGTAGTCTTTGTGAACATCGTCGTAACCACCGTTAAGTCCAGTAAGAAGGGCTTTCAATACGTTTACACGCGCACCGAAGTACTGGATGTTGTGGCGTTGTTCTTCATTTTCTGGGTCAAGTGGAGACACACAGCATGAGATACAGCTCATTTCACCATATCCGTCTTTAGCCATTGTTGTTACACCTTCGTATTGGATAGAAGAGTGTTTGTGGCTCATGTGCATACAGTAGCGACGGAAGTTGTATGGCAATTTGTCAGTCCAAAGAACTGTCAAGTTTGGTTCTGGTGAGTTACCGATGTTGTCAAGAGTGTTCAAGAAACGGTAGTCCATCTTAGTAACACGGTGACGACCGTCGTTACCCATACCAGCCATAGAAGTTGTGATGAAAGTTGGGTCACCTGAGTACAATTGGTCATAAGCTTTAGTACGAGCAAATTTAACTGTACGAAGTTTCATAACGAAATCATCAACGAATTCTTGGATTTCTGATTCAGTAAATGTACCACGAGCAAGGTCACGTTCTGCAAAAATGTCCAATACGATTGGTACACGACCTAGAGATGTAGCAGCACCGTTGATAACACGGCAGACAGACATGAAGGCGATATTAACCCATTGGATTGCTTCTTTAACGTTCATCGCTGGTTTGCGAACATCAACTCCGTAAAGATCACCCAAGCGAACAACTTGTTGCAATGCTTGGTATTGAAGATTGATTTCTTCACGAAGACGAATTGTTTCTTCATCGATTTCTTCGATTGCATTCCAGTCGTTTACTTTTTCTTGCATCAAGTAGTCTGCACCGTAAAGAGCAAGACGTGCGTAAACACCGATGATACGTCCGCGTGAGTATGCATCTGGAAGACCAGTTACAGTGTGAGCGTGACGAGCGCGACGAATGTTTGAAGTGTAAGCACGGAAGATACCGTCGTTAACTGTTGTTACATATTTAGTGAAGATTTCGTGAACAGCTGGGTCTGGTTCGTATCCATTTTCTTTCAAAGTAGTTTCAGCCATACGGATACCACCTTTTGGCATGAAGTTCAATTTGAAGAGTTCATCGTTTTGGATACCAAAGATAACTTCATTTTCTTTGTCGATAAATCCTGCAGGGATATCAGCAATAGATGTTGGACGAGTGTCCATTGGGAAACGAGTTTCTTCGTAGTGAGCCTTAGTTTCTTCTACAATCTTTTTGATGTGAAGTGAACGTTCTGTTGGTCCTGCAAGGAAGCTTTCGTCTCCATCGTAAGGTGTGTAGTTAGCTTGTACGAAGCGTGATACACTTGCTTTTTCTTTCCAATCTACGCCTTTGAAGCCTTCCCAAGCTTTGTCAAAAATATCTTGTGCTTCAACAACTGTCTTAACAACCATGTTAATGTCCTCTTTTTTCTTTCTAGTAACAGTCATCTGTTACATTCATGAGACAAGTATACCACACAGCAACCGATTTCAACAAGTGGAAAAGGCCTATTTTTACACTTTCTTTTCTAAAACAGTCTATATTTCGCCCTAAACTGTATTATATTTTTGAAAAAAATATACCCTTTTTTCCTTTTTTCAGAAAAAAGGGTATAATAAAAGAAAATAAGCTGTAAAAAAGGTGCTAGGTATGTTGATTTTCCCCTTATTAAATGATTTGTCAAGAAAAATCATCCATATTGACATGGATGCTTTTTTTGCTGCGGTGGAAATCAGGGATAATCCTAAACTCAGAGGAAAACCTGTCATTATCGGAAGCGACCCTAGGCAAACAGGTGGACGGGGAGTCGTTTCGACCTGTAGCTATGAGGCACGAGCTTTTGGTGTCCATTCTGCCATGAGTTCCAAGGAAGCTTATGAACGTTGTCCTCAGGCCGTCTTTATCTCTGGAAATTACGAGAAATACAAGTCTGTGGGATTCCAGATTCGTGCTATTTTTAAGCGCTACACAGATTTGATTGAGCCTATGAGTATTGACGAAGCCTATTTGGATGTGACAGAAAATAAACTCGGTATCAAGTCAGCGGTCAAAATTGCTCGCCTCATTCAAAAAGATATCTGGCAAGAACTGCACCTGACTGCTTCTGCTGGCGTTTCCTACAACAAATTCTTAGCTAAAATGGCCAGTGATTATCAAAAGCCACATGGTCTGACAGTGATTCTACCTAACCAGGCTGAGGACTTTCTCAAACAAATGGATATTTCCAAGTTTCATGGAGTAGGAAAAAAGACGGTGGAACGACTTCATCAAATGGGTATTTTTACTGGCGCTGACCTACTTGAAGTTCCTGAAGTGACTCTGATAGACCGTTTTGGTAGACTGGGTTATGACCTTTATCGAAAGGCTCGTGGCATTCACAACTCTCCAGTCAAATCCAATCGTATCCGTAAATCCATCGGGAAGGAGAAAACCTATGGAAAGATTCTCCGTGCCGAGGAAGATATCAAAAAAGAGCTGACTCTCCTATCAGAAAGAGTCGCTCTCAATCTCAGTCAACAAGAAAAAGCTGGAACAATTGTCATTTTGAAAATCCGCTACGAGGACTTTTCAACTCTCACTAAACGAAAAAGTCTGCCTCAAAAAACACAGGATGCTAGTCAGATAAGCCAAATAGCCCTGCAACTCTATGAAGAGTTAAGCGAGAAAGAAAGAGGTGTCCGCCTGTTGGGGATTACCGTGACTGGATTTTAAAACCTTGAAGAGCTGACTCTTCAAGGTTTTTCTTATACAAACAAACGGACAAAGCTATAAAGTAGCAAGATACTACCAAGCACGATACGGTATTTACCAAAAAGGGTAAAGTCGTGTTTTTTCACATAGCTGGTCAAGAAACGAATAGCGACCATGCTGACTGCAAAGGCTACTCCCATCGCAACCAAGAGCAAGAACAATTGCCCAAAGTTCAAGAGTTGTCCTGCTTTCACAAATTTGAAAATCTTTAAGGCGCTAGCTCCAAACATAACTGGAATTCCAAGATAGAAGGTAAACTCTGTCACAACAGAACGACTGGTTCCATTCAACAAACCACCGACAATCGTTGCCCCAGAACGGCTGGTTCCTGGTAAAAGGGCAAGAACTTGGAAGAGGCCGATATAGAAGGCTGTCGTATAAGGAAGCTTATCCAACTCTGTTACACTTGGCTCGATAGCACGCGCTTTATTGCGCTTTTCCAAATAGATAAAGGCAATCCCATAGATAATCAACATGAGAGCAACTGAAACCATGTTATGGAAGTGGGTATCAAACCAATCATCAAACTTAAATACAGCAAGCAAAGGTAAAGTAGCTACAAGAACTTTAGACCACAATTGCCAAGTTCGACGAACTTCCTGCTTGTCTTTACCCGGTTTAAAGGGATTGAGCTTATTAAAGTAAATCACCATAACCGCCAAAATCGCACCAAGCTGGATCACGACATTAAACATGGACATAAAGGCTTCGTTTTGATTTTGGTATTGGATAAATTCCTCTGCTAAAATCAAGTGACCTGTACTGGAAATCGGCAACCATTCCGTAATTCCTTCAACAATCCCGAAGAAGATAGATTTTAAAATTTCAATAAGATACATAGATTACTCCTTTTTTTCTATCTTCCATTATAGCATATTTTTTCAGCCTGTGACAGTTCTCTTTAAAAGGCACCGATACTACCACCGCCTCCACCGCCAGAGAAGCCACCGCCAGAACTTCCATTTCCAGAAGATACGGAATAGGTACTTGCTGTGTTTGCGATGCTGGCATAATGGCTCATTTTCGCGCTTGAATGATAAAACATACCGTGCCAGCCATAATCTACATAGAGATTGATATCTGGATTTCCCACTTTAATCTGATGAACCTTCATCAAATGGCTGACCTTGTCCGCATAGCCAAATAAGGTCGCATAGACCAAAAGGCGATTCCAGACCACAATACTTTCCAATTCAGCCTGATCCAATCTTGCAATCTCACGCAACATATTTTCAAAACTGGTCCAGAGATAGTTGACTTCTGCCCCTGCTTCATTCAGGACACCATCACGATTATCTAGTCGAAGCTTCCAATAATAGAAAACAGCCAAAACCAAACCTAGAAAACCAAGTATTGGCAAGGGGATGTAAAGATATCCATAAACATCCAAACTGTACAAGAACAAGCCAAATCCGATAAATAGGGGCAGGATAGTCAAAGCACCCATACCCACTTGCAAGGCCTTTTCCCCACCAGTTAAAGGACGGTAGTAATCCGGAAGCCCCCAGAAGGTAACTCTATTTCTCACTCCTTCTTGCATCTCTTTCAATACTTCTTCAAAAGAAGATTTGAGCTGACGCCCCTTTGCTTGAATCCGTTTTTCATCAGAGACTTTTGCTCTACGATAAAGGCTATCAGATACCTTGTAATCCGCAAACAAATTGGAAAGAGTTTCTTCTTTTTTGCCTGAAAAAGCCAGATCTAGACAGTCTTTCTCAAAGCCTGACAAACCATCTTCTTTTACTAGCCTCAAACCAACTGCATCTCCTTCTGAAATGATAGAGACATTTCCACGGTCTATCACATCTAGCAAGGTAGCTTGAATAAGTTGATCAAAGGTGAATTTTCCAGCTCCCTTGACCAAGGGACTCACTTCCTCCAAGGAGGTAGAGTAGACAGCCTCTGATAAAACCATAGGCTCTAATTCCATTGGTGGTTCATAGATACGATGATTTTTGGCATATTTGACTAAAGGAGTAGTCTTTCTTCTATAAATAAAATAAAAACAAATACTCAATAACAAGGAGATAGAAAGTATAGAAGGAAACACCCACGTAACGAGTTGTTTACTTTGCTCTTTTTCTTTAAAAATCGAGTCTTCTATCTTATTAAACTCTTCTAAGCGATTCCCTTTCAATCCCTGATCCCTAGCGCTAGCAAAATCAGTTCGAGGCCAGTATGCATGCAATTCAACTCCACGCTTAGGCGGAAGATTGTCTAAACGGATAGTATAATCAAGGTTACTCTTTTCAATCGTTCCCTCTCTAAAAAGTTTCCCTGTATGGAAAAAGAGTTTTTCAGCCCCCTTATCTCCCCTTACATGAAATTCAAACTTTCCAATAATTCCTGAACTATCTGTCAGAGGTTGCCAATTTAATTCAGCGATGTCATCATAAAGGAAAAGCAAATTCTTTAAGTTCCAAGTAATATCAACTTCAACTATGTCACCTTCCTGACCGGGATTATAGACTTTCACAGTATAACCATTCGCTTCTTCTGTCACTTCGCTAGTAACATCTGTCAGTTCAGCACCGTTTTTCGCAGCCTGGACCTTTGGATGAGGATCAATGTCAAATCCACTAGGCATCTTGCCCGCACGTCCAAGTCCCACGATTTGGCCCTTAAAGTCCTCCTCAAACTGATAAACTATCTTCTGTCTAAATTCTGCCGTATTGTCTGCATGAATATACAAATCTCCTTGGTAGGAGTTTATCTTGAAATCAATGGCAAAAACAGAGAGTGGAAGAAGGCAAAACAAGCCTAACACCAGTAAGAAAAAAGTTTTTTTCATCAACTAAGCCCCCTTTTTAGCTTTGCTATCATTATATCATTTTTTCATAAGTAAGGGCTTGCCTATATTGAAAAATAGAGTTTTTTTCGATAAAATAGGAGACAGTTATTTTTTAATAGATTAGAAATAGGAGAAATCATGAGAAAAATATACTTATCTATTTTCACAAGTCTCTTGCTGATGCTGGGACTTGTCAATGTTGCTCAAGCTGATGAATATTTACGCATCGGTATGGAAGCAGCATATGCCCCCTTTAACTGGACTCAGGATGATGATAGCAATGGGGCTGTCAAAATCGATGGGACTAACCAGTATGCTAACGGATACGATGTTCAAATCGCCAAGAAAATCGCTAAGGACTTAGGTAAAGAACCTTTGGTTGTTAAAACAAAGTGGGAAGGCCTAGTTCCTGCCCTTACTTCTGGTAAGATTGACATGATTATCGCAGGTATGAGTCCAACTGCCGAGCGCAAACAAGAAATTGCCTTTTCAAGCAGTTACTATACTAGCGAACCAGTTCTACTGGTCAAAAAAGATTCTGCCTACGCAAATGCCAAATCTTTAGATGACTTTAATGGTGCAAAAATCACTTCTCAACAAGGGGTTTACCTTTACGATTTGATTGCACAAATCACAGGTGCTAAAAAAGAAACAGCCATGGGAGACTTCGCTCAAATGCGCCAAGCTCTTGAGGCTGGTGTCATCGATGCCTATGTTTCTGAACGCCCAGAAGCACTGACTGCTGAAGCTGCCAACTCTAAGTTTAAAATGGTTCAAGTAGAACCTGGTTTCAAAACTGGAGAAGAAGATACGGCTATCGCCATTGGACTTCGTAAAGATGACAATCGTATTAGCCAAATCAATGCCAGCATTGAAACCATTTCAAAAGATGACCAAGTTACCTTGATGGATCGTATGATCAAGGAACAACCTGCCGAAGCTACAACAACTGAAGAGACTAGCAGTAGTTTCTTTAGCCAAGTCGCTAAAATTCTTTCTGAGAACTGGCAACAACTATTGCGTGGTGCTGGTATCACTCTTTTAATCTCAATCGTCGGAACCATCACAGGTCTCATTATTGGACTTGCCATTGGTGTCTTCCGTACTGCTCCTCTATCTGAAAATAAAGCCATTTATGGCTTACAAAAACTAGTCGGCTGGATTCTCAATGTCTACATTGAAATTTTCCGTGGTACCCCAATGATCGTTCAATCGATGGTTATCTACTATGGAACTGCCCAAGCTTTCGGTATCAACCTTGACCGCACACTGGCTGCTATCTTCATCGTTTCAATCAATACCGGTGCCTACATGACTGAAATCGTCCGTGGTGGTATCCTAGCAGTTGACAAGGGACAATTTGAAGCTGCGACTGCTCTTGGTATGACCCACAACCAAACCATGCGTAAGATTGTCCTACCTCAGGTAGTCCGTAACATCCTACCAGCAACTGGTAATGAATTTGTCATCAATATCAAAGATACATCTGTATTGAACGTTATCTCTGTTGTCGAACTTTATTTCTCAGGAAATACCGTAGCAACTCAAACCTATCAATACTTCCAGACATTTACAATCATCGCCGTGATTTACTTTGTCCTCACCTTCACCGTAACACGTATCCTACGCTTCATCGAGCGCCGAATGGACATGGATACCTATACTACAGGTGCTAACCAAATGCAAACGGAGGATTTGAAATAATGATACAAGCAATCCTTGAAATTAAACACCTCAAAAAATCCTATGGTCAAAATGAAGTGCTAAAAGACATTTCACTCACTGTCCACAAGGGAGAGGTCATCTCTATCATCGGAAGCTCTGGAAGCGGGAAATCGACCTTCCTACGCTCTATTAACCTACTTGAAACACCAACTGATGGACAAATCCTTTATCATGGACAAAACGTCCTCGAAAAAGGCTATGACCTCACGCAATACCGTGAAAAGTTAGGGATGGTTTTCCAATCCTTTAACCTCTTTGAAAATCTCAACGTCCTTGAAAACACAATCGTCGCTCAGACAACTGTCCTTAAACGTGAACGTACAGAAGCTGAAAAGATTGCCAAAGAAAACTTGGAAAAAGTCGGCATGGGAGAACGCTACTGGCAAGCCAAACCAAAACAACTCTCAGGTGGTCAAAAACAACGTGTGGCTATTGCACGCGCCCTCTCTATGAATCCTGACGCTATTCTCTTTGATGAACCAACATCAGCTCTCGATCCAGAAATGGTTGGAGAAGTCCTTAAAATCATGCAAGATCTAGCTCAGGAAGGCTTGACTATGATTGTAGTGACTCACGAAATGGAATTTGCCCGTGATGTCTCTCACCGTGTTATCTTTATGGATAAAGGTGTAATTGCTGAAGAAGGCAAACCAGAAGACCTCTTCACCAATCCTAAAGAAGAACGTACAAAAGAATTTCTTCAACGTTATCTCAAATAAAAAGAAAAGGCTGCATCAACCGTGCAGTCTTTTTACTAGCCAAAAAATGAAAAGGCAGACCTTATTCAAGAATCCGCCATTATCCAAAGATTAATCTTCAAATTTTTCATGATTTTTATCATAGAAATCAATTAAACCTAGAGCTGTTTCAAACGAAATATTTTTTACTTTTGCACGCCCCTGCGCTAGAGCAATGATAGACATTTCACGCGCATTCGTTTCTTTAGAGATACGGTAGCCTGTGATTTTCTTATCACGAACCCAGCCAACAACTGATTCTACTTTTTCAAAGTTTGACTTAGCCATGTCCTTCTCCTATTTTCTTCTTTACGATATTTAATTGTATACGTTTTTATGACTTTTGTCAATAAAAAAACATATATTCAATAAAATTAATGATTTATTTTTCTATTACTATCTTATTAAAGCCGATAATATATAGGTTTCCCCTTGCTATAAACCATTAGTAAATACCTTTAAAATAATTGTATTATTAACTCTTTTGTTTGTAAAATTATTCATACTTTGCAAATAGCAATTCTTGATAGATTAGACAGGTTTTATACTCAACTTTATTCTATTTACCTAACTTTAAAATAATATTTCTAACAGCAGAAGACTTTCTCTCCACACTATTACTAACTATTATTTCTCTTCTCCTTCTTTGATATTCTTCCTGCCTTTATAAGCACTTTTCACTTGCTCAACTGGTACTATTTATTTACTTTATCAATATTCCTTTTTATTTCTTCAAACCTATAAAAAGATGAGTAGTTAGGAAACCATAGTATCTTATCTTCCAACATCTTCCACTGTTTTTATCTTCTTAGTATCTTATCACTCTTCTCAGTTAACTCAGTATAAAGCTTCTCATTAGTATTGATTATTTTTTCTAATTCCTATTATATTTAACCAAATTTCAGATTAGACATATATAAAATAGTGGATTCTAAAAATACTCCTTATATATAACAAGTAATTTTACTCCCTTACTATAAACCCAATCAAAAAATAATAGGTACTATAATGACTTGTGATAGAAATAGCGTAATCGATTTCCTAAGTCCATAGGAATCGCCCCCTTTCTTCACTCTCATTATAGCACCTATACATCAGTTGTGCAAATAATATGATATTTTTTTATTAGTCCTCAGACAAGCATATTATAGAGCGTTTCATTACCATTTAAGTTAATATAAGATGGATCAAAACCTTCCATTCGACGAATCAAGCCTGCATAATCATGCTTATCTGCCAAAGCGATTCCAATCAATACAGGCCCTGTCCCCTTGCTAGCTCGTTTGATATACTCAAAACGTGTGATATCATCATTTGGTCCCAAGATATCATTTACAAATTCACGCAAGGCCCCTGGACGCTGTGGAAAATTGACCACAAAGTAATGCTTAATCCCATCATAAATCAAGGCACGCTCTTCCATTTCCGGCATACGGTTGATATCATTATTTCCTCCAGAAATGATACAACAAATGGTTTTCCCCTTGATATATTCAGCTAAAACCTCTAAAGAGGCGATACTAGCCGCTCCAGCAGGTTCTGCGACAATCCCTTGCTTAGAGTAAAGGTCAATCAAGGTTTCAGAAATCAATCCCTCATCGACACCTACTAAGGTTTGAACATATTGACGAGTTGCTTCATAGGTCAATTGACCTACCTTTTGTACAGCAATCCCATCTGCAAATTTGTCAATTTCTTTGAGTTTGACTGGTCCACCAGCTTCAAAGGCAGCCTTCATGGAACGAGCTCCATTAGCCTCTACCCCAATGACTTCAATCTCTGGACTTGTTTCCTTGATATAAGTCGAAACTCCAGCAATGAGACCTCCGCCTCCAACAGGGACTAAAACAGCATCGAAATCAATTGATTCTTTTCGAGCTTCTTCTAAAATCTCATAAGCAACTGTCCCTTGACCAGCTTGAACATGGGCATCATCAAAGGGATCAATAAAGGTACGGTTTTCAGAGACTGTAAATTCTTGAGCTGCTTTAGCTGAGGCATCAAAGGTATCTCCAACTAGTTTAATGGTTACGAAATCCCCACCAAAAAAGCGAACTTGTCCAATTTTTTGTTGCGGAGTAGTAATTGGCATGAAAATAGTTGCAGGAATCTTCATTTCATTGCAAGTATAGGCAACTCCCTGCGCATGATTTCCCGCAGAGGCACAGACTACCCCACGCTCACGCTCTTCCTTGCTGAGCTGAGAAATGGCATAATAGGCACCACGAATTTTAAATGAACGAACACGTTGGGCATTTTCCTTTTTCAAATAAATCTTAGCACCATACTTCTCCGATAAATAATGGTCATAATCCAGTGGGGTATTCACAACCACACCGTTCAAGACCTTGTGAGCCTTGATGATATCTTTTGAACTTAACATCTTTTTCTCCTAGACTATTCATACTATCACAATCCATCCTCTCAAACAGAGATGAATTGATTATAAAAGCGAGTTAGGTCCCCCCAACTCGCCTTCAACTTGATTTCTATTAATTAGTTATAGATTTTGAATGCATCATCATCGTTTTTACCAACGAATGGCATTGCTTTACGCAATTCTGCACCAACTTTTTCAATTTCAAGGTTAGCTGCTTGTTCACGGTAAGCAGTCAATTTTGGACGTCCAGCTTTATAGTCATTTACAAAGTCATTTGCAAATTTACCATTTTGGATATCTGCCAAGACAGCTTTCATGTTTTCTTTAACTTGTTCAGTGATTACACGTGGACCTGATACATAGTCACCATATTCAGCAGTGTTTGAAATAGATTGACGCATTTTCTTGAATCCACCTTCGTAGATCAAGTCAACGATCAATTTCATTTCGTGAAGAACTTCAAAGTAAGCCAATTCTGGAGCGTAACCTGCTTCTGTCAAGACTTCGAAACCTGCTTCGATAAGGGCAGTCAAACCACCACAAAGTACAGCTTGTTCACCAAACAAATCTTCTTCAGTTTCTTCTTTGTATGTTGTTTCAAGCAAACCAACGCGAGCTGCTCCAACACCTTTACACCAATCCATAGCAATGTTTTTAGCATTTCCTGTTGCATCTTGATAAACTGCGTAAAGAGCTGGCACACCAAATCCTTCTTCGTAAGTACGACGTACCAAGTGTCCTGGTCCTTTAGGAGCACACATGAAGACATCTACATCTGCAGGAACTTTGATAAATTCAAAGTGGATGTTGAAACCATGAGCAAATCCAACTGCGTTTCCAGCTTCCAAGTTTGGAGCGATTTCTGCTTCGTACAATTCTTGTTGGATTTCGTCTGGTGCCAAAATCATGATAACGTCAGCCAATTTAGTAGCTTCTGCTACTGTGTAAGTATCAAATCCATCTTCTTTTGCTTTGTCAAAAGATTTACCTGGACGTACACCGATGATGACATCACGACCTGAGTCACGCAAGTTTTGAGCGTGCGCATGTCCTTGTGAACCATAACCGATAACGGCGATTTTTTTACCGTCAAGTGCTGCTACTTTAACATCTTTTTCGTATTCCATTTGAACTGCCATAGTTTTTCTCTCTTTTCTATTATTTATTGCCTTTTAGGCTGGTTTAACAAATTTAAAATATTTTTATACTCAATGAAAATCAAAGAGCAAATTAGGAAGCTAGCCGCAGGCTGTACTTGAGTACGGTAAGGCGAAGCTGACGTGATTTGAATTTGATTTTCGAAGAGTATTAATCGCGGGTAAATCCAGTTGCACCAGTTCGAGCAATATTGCGAATACCGTATGGTCGAATGACTCGCAACAGGGCTTCGCTCTTTTCTGCATTTCCTGTCATCTGAATAGTAATTGAACTTGGTGCTACGTCTACCACCGTTGCACGGAAAGGTTGAATAATCGCCAGAATCTCAGCTCGTTTCTCAGCTGGCGCTGACATCTTAACCAAAATCACCTCGCGCTCCAAATGAGGCTTGTCTGTAATATCACGAATGCGAATCACATCAATCTGACGATTGAGCTGCTTGATGATTTGCTCCACTTCATCATGAGAAGCAACATCAATAATAATAGTGATACGCGATACATTCGGATCTTCTGTTGCTCCAACAGAGATGCTTTCAATATTAACCTGACGACGAGATAGGACACCTGTAAAGCGATTGAGGACTCCTGAACGATTCTGTAGTTTTGCTGTTAACATTCTACGCATGGAACTTCACCCCCAACATCTCATGATTACTCTTACCAGCTGGTACCATTGGTAACACCTGTTCCTTACGAGAAATATCTACCTCGATTAGCATAGAAACATCCTCAGTGATGACTTCAAGGTCTTGAGCCAAGGTCTCAGGATTGTCAAACTTATAGTTTTTAATGCCATAAGCCTGTGCCATCAATTGGAAATCAGGAAGGGTGTCAAAGACTGACTCTGACGTTCTACCTTCATAGAAGGATTCCTGCCACTGGCGAACCATTCCAAGTGAGTGGTTGTTCAGCATGACCACCTTGATTGGTACCTTGTAAATGTTCAAAATAGCCAATTCCTGGTTGGTCATTTGGAAACCACCATCCCCAACAAACAAGACTACTTCCTTATCCGGGTTGGCAATTTTAGCACCGATTGCTGCTGGAATTCCGAATCCCATGGTTCCCAAACCGCCTGAAGTCACTAACTGACGCTCATTTTGGTAAGGATAATACTGGGCTGTCCACATTTGGTGTTGACCAACGTCTGTGACCACAATGGCATCCCCGTTGGTCAATTCACCAATTCGTTCAATAACAGCTTGCGGTTGGACCACACGCTCTTTCTTATCATAAGAACGAACACGGTTCTTGTCTTTAGTAACTTTCTCAATCCATTTCTCAGTATTGTTATGAACTGTTGGTTCCGCCAACAACATTTGCAAGGCCTTCTTAGCATCTCCAACTACAGGAATATCTGCACTGATAATCTTGCCAATCTCGGCTGGATCAATATCAATGTGAGCAACCTTTGCATTCTTAGCGAAGGTCTTAGGATTTCCTGTCAAGCGATCATCGAAACGACAACCAATACTAATCATAAAGTCTGCTTC
Organism: Streptococcus sp. HMSC077D04; assembly: GCF_001808785.1. Taxonomy (GTDB): domain Bacteria; phylum Bacillota; class Bacilli; order Lactobacillales; family Streptococcaceae; genus Streptococcus; species Streptococcus mitis_BX. The sequence goes on from NZ_KV794536.1 coordinate 114,427, forward strand.
CGTCATAGCAATATTAGCTGCGAAAGACCCATGCATACCTCCCATTCCAAGGAAGAGTGGATGAGTCGTTGCAATCGTACCTTGTCCCAAAAGACTGGTTACCACTGGAATTTGATAGCGTTCTGCAAATTCATTTAATTCCGCAGCAGCTTCAGCATAACTAATTCCACCACCAGCTAACAAGACTGGCTTTTTAGCCTTGGATAATTGCTTCAAGATTTTCTTGATTTGCATATCATTCGGCTCAAGAGTCGGCTGATAGCTTGGTAGATTCACATCTGGTGAATAGATGAAGTCTGTTTCTAAAGCAGATACGTCTTTAGGTAGGTCAATGACGACTGGCCCTGGACGGCCTGTAGTTGCGATATGAACAGCTTCCGTAATAATACGAGGGATATCAGCTGTCTCACGAACTTGGTAATTGTACTTAGTGATTGGCATGGTAATTCCCACGATGTCTGCCTCCTGAAAGGCATCTTTCCCAATCCCTGCTCGCGCAACCTGACCTGTAAAGACCAAAAGGGGAACGCTATCGCTCATGGCATCCGCAATCCCTGTAATGGCATTTGTTGCTCCTGGTCCGCTAGTGACGACGGCAACACCCAACTTTCCAGTTGATTTGGCATAACCTTCAGCTTCATGCAGACAGCCTTGCTCATGGCGCCCTAGAATGTGGCGAATGCCTTTAAAATTATATATCGCATCATAAAAAGGCAAGACCGCACCACCAGGATAACCAAAGATGGTATCAATTCCTAAATCACGAAGTGTTTCCAAAACTAGGTCCGACCCCGTCTTAGGAGATTCTAAACTGATTTTCTCCATTGTTCCCCTTTCTCTTCTCTTAAAAATAACTTGTTACTATCATACCATTTTTTCAAAATTTTTCAAGAGAAAAGAAGAAATTTTCTGAATTTTCTATTTTAACGTTTATTTATGAATATTATTCTATTTTTTATAAGTTTTAAAATATAATTCACATTCTTTAGCAATTTATTTGCATTTATATTGTAAATTTCTTTAACTCATTTTTATACTAAATTTTTGAGTAGATATTCTTAGAATCTATAAAATTTATCGCAACTATCCAAAAAAGGAAGCCACTAAGTGACTTCCTTCTAGAGTGAGGACGGATTAGTCTTCACCTTTGTTTTTCTTAATGATTTCTTCTTGTACTGACTTAGGTACATCTTCGTAGTGGTCAAATACCATCATGAATGTACCACGTCCTTGAGATGCAGAACGAAGAACTGTTGCGTAACCGAACATTTCAGCAAGTGGAACGTAAGCACGAACGATTTGGCTGTTACCATGTGCTTCCATACCATCTACACGTCCACGACGAGCAGTTACGTGACCCATAACATCACCAAGGTTTTCTTCTGGAACAGTGATTGTTACAAGCATCATTGGTTCAAGGATAGCTGGTTGTGCTGATTTAGCAGCTTCTTTAAGAGCAAGTGAAGCCGCGATCTTGAAGGCAGTTTCAGATGAGTCGACATCGTGGTATGAACCATCGTAAAGTTTAGCTTTAACGTCAACCATTGGGTAACCTGCAAGAACACCGTTAGCCATAGATTCTACCAAACCTTTTTCAACCGCTGGGATAAATTCACGAGGAACCACACCACCGACGATTGCGTTTTCGAATTCGAATCCTTTACCTTCTTCGTTTGGAGTAAATTCAATCCATACATCACCGAATTGACCTTTACCACCAGACTGACGTTTGAAGAATCCACGTGCTTGAGTAGAAGCGCGGAATGTTTCACGGTAAGATACTTGAGGAGCACCTACGTTAGCTTCAACTTTGAACTCACGACGCATACGGTCAACAAGGACGTCAAGGTGAAGCTCACCCATACCAGAGATAACTGTTTCACCAGTTTCAACGTTTGTTTCAACGCGGAATGTTGGATCTTCTTCAGCCAATTTTTGAAGAGCGATACCCATCTTGTCTTGGTCAGCTTTAGATTTTGGCTCAACCATCAATTGGATAACTGGTTCTGGAACGTTGATTGACTCAAGGATGATTTTAGCTTTTTCATCTGTCAATGAGTCACCAGTTGTAGTATCTTTCAAACCAACGGCAGCAGCGATATCACCTGAGTAAACAGTGTCAATTTCTTGACGGCTGTTGGCGTGCATTTGAAGGATACGTCCGATACGCTCACGTTTACCTTTAGAAGTGTTCAATACGTATGAACCTGATTGAAGAACACCAGAGTAAACACGGAAGAATGTCAAACGACCTACAAATGGGTCAGTCATGATCTTGAAGGCAAGAGCTGCAAATGGCTCTTCGTCAGATGCTGGACGAGTTTCTTCTTCGTCTGTATCTGGGTTAATACCCTTGATTGCTGGGATATCAAGTGGGCTTGGAAGGTAGTCGATAACCGCATCAAGCATCAATTGAACACCTTTGTTCTTGAAGGCAGAACCACACAATACTGGGAAGAATTCAACGTTGATAGTCGCTTTACGGATACCAGCTTTCAATTCTTCGTTAGTGATTTCTTCACCTTCGAGGTATTTCATCATCAATTCTTCGTCAGTTTCAGCAACTGCTTCGATCAATTTTTCACGGTATTCTTGAGCTTGGTCAAGGTATTCAGCTGGGATGTCTTCTTCAAGGATATCTGTACCAAGGTCGTTAGTATAGATTTCAGCTTTCATCTTGATCAAGTCGATGATACCACGGAAGTCATCTTCAGAACCGATTGGCAATTGGATTGGGTGTGCATTTGCTTGAAGACGATCGTGAAGTGTGCTTACAGAGTAAAGGAAGTCAGCACCGATTTTATCCATTTTGTTGGCAAATACGATACGTGGAACTCCATACTCAGTTGCTTGACGCCAAACTGTTTCAGTTTGAGGCTCAACACCTGATTGTGAGTCAAGAACGGTAACAGCACCATCCAATACACGAAGAGAACGTTGTACTTCGATTGTGAAGTCCACGTGTCCTGGTGTGTCGATGATGTTTACGCGGTGGTTGTTCCATTGAGCTGTTGTCGCAGCAGATGTGATAGTGATACCACGCTCTTGCTCTTGCTCCATCCAGTCCATTTGTGACGCACCTTCGTGAGTTTCACCGATTTTGTGGATTTTACCAGTGTAGTAAAGAATACGCTCAGTAGTTGTTGTTTTACCAGCATCGACGTGAGCCATGATACCGATATTACGAGTTTTTTCAAGTGAAAATTCGCGTGCCATGAGGTTTGTTTCTCCTATTTATTTTTGATTTCTATTCTATTATAACACGATTTTAATAAAAACGGATAGGCAGGACCTACCCGTTCTCAATGTTTTCATGCTATTGTTGGTTTCAACTTGTAGATTTACAAGTTGAATTGAACTCGGGCTAAAGTTAATTAGCCGATTTGAGCCGGAACGGGATGCTGTGTGAAAAAGATAAACTTCCTTGTATTCGTCGAATACTGCGTCAGTTTCCTATTTTCACCTTGCATCCTTACCGTTCCTAGCATCATGATTTTACCAACGGAAGTGTGCGAATGCACGGTTAGCTTCAGCCATACGGTGAGTGTCTTCACGTTTCTTAACAGCTGCACCAGTGTTGTTAGCAGCATCCAAGATTTCTTTTGCAAGACGGTCTTGCATTGTGTGTTCACCACGAAGACGAGCGATTGTTACCAACCAACGAAGTCCAAGTGTTGTACGACGTTCTGGACGAACTTCAACTGGGACTTGGTAGTTAGAACCACCAACACGACGTGCACGTACTTCAAGTACAGGCATGATGTTTTCCATAGCTGTTTCAAATACTTCAAGTGCATCGTTTCCAGTAGCTTCTTTGATTTGCTCAAAGGCACCGTAAACGATTGAAGCAGCTGTACCACGTTTACCATCAAGCATAACGCGGTTGATAAGACGAGTAACTAGTTGTGAATTGTAAAGCGGATCTGGCAATACATCACGTTTTGGAGCTCTATTTTTACGACTCATTTCTCTTTATCCCCTTTCCTTATGCTTTTGGACGTTTAGTACCGTATTTAGAACGGCCTTGTTTACGATCGTTAACACCTGCAGTATCAAGTGCACCACGGACGATATGGTAACGTACCCCTGGAAGGTCTTTTACACGTCCACCACGAAGAAGCACCACGCTGTGCTCTTGCAAGTTGTGTCCGATACCTGGGATGTAGGCAGTAACTTCGATAAGGTTGCTCAAACGTACACGAGCGAATTTACGAAGGGCTGAGTTAGGTTTTTTAGGTGTCATTGTTCCAACACGAGTTGCAACACCACGTTTTTGTGGTGAAGAAACATTTGTTTGAACTTTTTTATGACTGTTGTAACCAACGTTCAAAGCTGGTGATTTAGATTTTTCTACTTTTGATTTACGCGGTTTGCGAACCAATTGGTTAATTGTAGGCATCTACATTCTCCTGTGTTTTTTTATTTTTGGTGACGATACACTTGGTGACAGCTATCATCTGTGTGTACTTTTGCAACATTTGTCAGCACGTCCCTGTACACTCTTGAGAGACCAAAAGTAAAAAGTACCGTCTATTATTGTAACAAAATTTTCCCTTGGTTGTCAAGATATTTTTCTTTTTTATTGTTAATTTTAGCTCTTTTTTAGTGCTCCCCAAAAAAAGAAAAAGGAGGAATCCCACCCTCCTAAAGTTAGTATTGTTCCATTCAATCCCATCAATTTTAGCACATAATGTTCAAAAAATATTATATCATCACAACCAACCAGATTCTTTCGCGATATTAGCTGCCTCTGTTCGATTACCAGCATCTAGTTTCGAAAGAATATTGGTGACATAGTTTCGGACTGTTCCGTTTGATAAATAAAGTTGATCTGCAATTTCTTGGTTAGAGAAACCCTGAGCGATTCCCTTTAAAACTGCGATTTCTTGTTCTGTCAACGGATTGGGATGCGTCATCACCACTTCCATCAATTCAGGAGAATACTCCTTGCGCCCTTCGAGGACAGTGTGCAAGGTTTGCATGAGGTCTGCAATGTTTCTTTCTTTTAATACATAAGCATCTACTCCAGCCTTGACCGCACGTTCAAAATACCCAGGACGCTTGAAGGTCGTCACCACAACCACCTTTGTTTCTAGATTTTCTGCTCGTATCCACTCCAAGACTTCAAGACCTGTCTTAACAGGCATTTCTACGTCAAGGATGGCGATATCTACAGACTCCCTTTCTAATAGTTGGATTGCTTCTTGCCCATTCTTGGCTTGAAAGACAGACTCTACATCCGGTTGAAGCGTGAGCAATTGACACATAGCATCTCGTAGCATACTTTGATCTTCTGCAACAAGTAGTTTCATCTTAATTTCTCTCCTTATAAGGTAGTCGAACCTGAACTTCTGTCGGTTCTTTCCAGCTAATTACCTTTACTTCTCCCGAAAATGGAAGAACACGATCTCGAACTGTATGGAGGTCATCCCCCTTTATAGAAGCAAAGCCACAGCCATCATCTCTCACTGTTAGAATGAGTTCTTTCTCTGTCCGTTCTAATTTTAAGTAGACTTTAGACGCTTTAGCATGTTTGATGATATTGGTCACTAATTCAAGCAAAATCATAGAAGCCGTTGACTCCAATTCCTGAGTTAAGCTAGCTGTGTCTAGTTGATTAGCTATTTCCACCTCAATTCCAGCAATTTCTAACATCTTTTTCACAGTCTCTAGTTCGGATGTCAAAGTTCTAGACTTAAGATTTTCCACAATGGTTCGCACTTCATTCATGGAATCCTTACTGATCTGGTGAATGTCTTTTAATTCCTTTTCCACCTGTGGATAAGCCTCCATCTGAAATAACTGCAAGGCTAAATCTGTCTTGACACTCAACATAGCAAAGGTATGTCCCAAGCTATCATGCAAATCCTGACCGATACGACTACGTTCATTTTCAGCAAGCAATAGATTTATCTGGGCATTTTGCTTAGCCTGAGCTTCTTTCAAATCCTCCACAATACGAATCCGAACCAAGCCAAAAGTCATTAAATCGATAAAAGTGAGAATTCCAAGTAGGTAGACTAGAAACTCAACTTCAACTTCCTGAAAAATCAACAGTTGCCCCACAACAAGGACTTGAGCAAGGAGAAAAGTCCGGACATGTAAAGAATTAAAACTACGTACGCCGAAATGATAACTTAAGAGATTGGATAGGAAAAAGAAAAACCAGATATAATTTACACCAACAAAGGCGGTATTCCCAGCTACATAGGCTAGCATGATAACCCAACAGAGCCAGGATAAGCGCTGACTCTTGGTGGTTAAAACGCCTAAGTAAGCCACCACAAATAGAATATCAATCAACAAATGCCAGCTAGGTAGCTCCCCAGTCACTACAGGAACGATGGGAAAAACCATAAAAATCAAACTGGCCCAATACATATAGTCTATGCTTTTCAGTCTTTCAAGCATTAAGCATTCTCCTTATGACCTTGAAGGTAAATGGTCAAACCAAACAAAACTGTTGAAAAAACAAGTAGATAAACTGTTGCTGATAAATTGATGCCATCCTCGTTTAAGAAGGTCTTGAGCAACTCCATCAACTGATAAGTTGGTAGGCACTTCCCGATTGCTTGCATCCAGTCTGGAAATAAAGAGATGGGCATCCAGAGTCCGCCTAAAACAGCCAAGCCTAGATAGAGAAGATTTCCCACGACAGACATCAGCTGACTAGAAGGCAAGAGTGTCAAGGTCAAGCCAAGCGCTACAAAAGCTACACTTCCTACTATCAGCAAGAGCGCAGCCCCAATCCAGCTTCCTAGAGGCATATCCACACCTCTAACCAAGTGCCCAACTGAGAAAACAACCAAGATTGAAACCAAATAATCAACCATCATACTTGTTATCTTTGATAGATAATATTCTACCATATTTACTGGAGTATGGCGCAATGTTTTCTGCCAGTTGTTGATTTTATCGGTATGTAAGACAGCTGGAAATGAAAACATGGCTGTCGACATCATGGAAAAGGCCGTCATAGAGATGAGGTAGTCACGCATAAAATTAGCTGGCCCATCTGGTGTATCCTGGTACATGCCTGAAAAGAATAAATAGAAGGCCGTCGGCATCCCTACTGACAATAGATAAGTTACTAATTGTCGTTTGGTCAATAGAAATTCTATCTTGTTTAGTGCGATCCATCGTTTCATCTTAGTCATCTCCTTTTTGTGTTTCTTCAAAGATTGTATCTAGCAAACTACGGTTATTAACTTCAATTTCTTGAATCCTACATCCTGCTTGCACTAACAGTTGCCAGAAAGCATCCGCTTCACGTGTAACTACTTGCAGGGCATCTTGTTTTTGTGACCAGTTTTCAACCAAGTTAGACTGCTCAATGACTTCCTTGTATGCTAGAGGAAGGATAAAGTGCTTTTCAATCTCCTCACTGCGCATGGCTAGAGGTGTTGTATCGCGAATCAACTCTCCCTTATTCAAGACCAAGATTCGGTCCGCTGTATGCTCTACCTCTTCGATATAATGGGACGAATAGAGAATGGTAACTCCCTGCGCTTTTAGATGCTGAACAATTTCCCAAAAACGTTGGCGGGTTGAGGTATCCATGGCCGCAGTTGGCTCATCTAAAAAGACAAGTTTTGGTCGGCCAATCAAGGTCAAGACAAAAGAGAAAAGACGCTTTTGTCCACCTGACAATTTTTCTGCCAATTGCTCTTTTTGTTGCTTGTCAAACTGCAATAGTTGGTCGATTTCCCGGTTGCTCAAGGGATTTGGGTAAATGCTTTGAAAGAAAGCAATCAACTCTTTTACCTTTAGTTTCTGAACGATTACATTCTCTTGAGGGAGGTAGGATCTTGTATAGCCTAACTGAGAACTCGTCACTGGCAAGCCTTGGATAGATACTTGACCGCTTGTGACCAGTTTATCTCCAAGCAAACAGTCCAAGAGTGTGGTCTTTCCAGCACCATTGGGACCAATCAAGGCGACGCATTCACCTTCTGTTACCTCAAAGGAAATATCCTTCAAAATAGCCTTGCCCTTGATGTTTTTATTTAGGCTTTCTACCTTAATCATGTTCATCATATTCTCCTTTCAGCCACTCCTTTCCCATAGGAAAGGCGATAAAAATCATAAATCCTAATCCCCAGGCACCACGGATGAATTGGTGAAGGAAGGCTTGATCAAACCAACCTGTAAACATTTCTACCAACCATACCACTAGTGATAGTCCAATAAAAAGATAGAGAAACGCTTTTTTCATTTTTCAAACTCCTTTTTCACATCTGAGACTAATTTCAAACCTTCTCGGATAAGCCAGGACATCATTCCAAATCCTGCAAATAGCTCCCAAGGAAAATGATAGAAATCTTCATCCAATCCTGAGAACATGAGATAAGTCATGACTCCTGCTGCTACTAAACTCATTGCGACAATTACTTTATGTTTCATTTTTTTCTTCCTCCATTTAATACATCTAGTATAATTCTTTGAAGGTAGAATCACTAGAAGCTTCTGTCATGAGGAAATATGACAAATGTCATAAAAAAAGAAAGTTGTAAAATCAACTTTCTTTTTAATCTATTAAATTTTTATTCCACACTAAATAGGTATGGGTAAACAGGTTGTTGCCCTTGGTGAATCTCAACTTCAACGTCTTCGAATTCTTCTGCGATTTCTTGGGCAATTTCATTGGCAAGTTCTTCGCTTCCGTCTTCACCGACATAGAAGGTTACGATTTCACTATCTTCATCCAACATATGTTTCAATGTTTCAGTCAAGGTTTGGTGCATATCAGGGTTTGACACGAGGATTTTCCCATCCACCATACCTAGATTATCGTTTTCATGGATTTCTAAGCCATCAATGGTGGTATCACGCACAGCTGTTGTGACGCTTCCGCTAATGACATCGCTGAGGGCTGCAGTCATACGCTCTTGGTTTTCTTCGATGGACTTACTTGGGTCAAATGCTAGAAGGCTAGTCAATCCTTGAGGAATTGTACGAGCTTCCACCACTACTGCTGGTTGCTCCAAAACTTCTGCTGCAGATTGAGCTGCCATGAAGATATTCTTGTTGTTTGGCAGGAAGATGATGTTACGAGCGTTGACCTGTTCAACAGCCTTGATAAAGTCTTCTGTTGAAGGGTTCATAGTTTGACCACCTTCGATAACATAATCCACACCTTGAGAACGGAAGATATCTGCTAGACCTTTACCAGCCACCACAGCAATCAAAGCATACTCTTTTTCTTCAGCTGGCTTGCTAACTTGAGCAGCTTCTTTCTCAACCTGTGCTTCGTGTTGGTTACGCATATTGTCAACTTTTACCTTGACCAAGCTACCATATTTGAGACCTTCTTGCATAACAAGTCCTGGATCTTCTGTATGGACATGGACTTTGACAATTTCATCATCATTGACAACAAGGAGAGAATCCCCGAGTTCATTCAAGTAGTTACGGAATTCGTCGTAGTCAAAATCTTTGGCATAGGTTGGACCTTGCTTAAGAGCTACCATGATTTCAGTACAGTAACCAAAGGTGATGTCCTCAGTCGCTACGTGACCAGCTACAGACTTATGATGTTCAGCATTGATCATTTCACTCATGTTGGCCGGAGTCGCTACAAAGTCCTCAGATGCAATATATTCACCAGTAAGGGCTGAAAGGAAACCTTCATAGATGAAGACCAGTCCTTGACCACCTGAATCCACAACGCCAACTTCTTTCAATACTGGAAGCATGTCTGGTGTTTTAGCTAGAGCTGTTTTAGCACCTTCCAAGGCTGCGCGCATGACTTCAACAGCGTCATCTGTTTGCTCAGCTTTTTTCTTAGCACCGATAGCAGCTCCACGAGAAACTGTCAAAATCGTTCCTTCGACTGGTTTCATCACTGCCTTATAGGCAACTTCTACACCTGATTGGAATGCAAGGGCCAAGTCTTGACCTGTTAACTCGTCTTTATCCTTGATGGCTTGTGAAAATCCACGGAAAAGCTGAGACGTAATAACACCTGAGTTTCCACGCGCACCCATCAAAAGACCTTTGGCAAGAATGCTCGCTACCTCGCCAACTGTAGAAGCTGGCTTGTCTGCAACTTCTTTAGCACCATTTTCAATGGTCATTCCCATATTTGTTCCAGTATCTCCATCTGGAACTGGAAAGACGTTTAATGAATTGACATATTCAGCTTGCTTATTCAAGCGAGTTGATGCAGCCTGCACCATTTCTTGAAATAAGCTAGTAGTAATTTTTGACACGGTTATTCTCCTACAACTTTGATATTTTGAATGTAGACATTTACAGTCTGAGCAGTAATTCCAAGCTGGTTTTCCAAGCTAAAACGAACACGCTCTTGAATGTTTTTTGACACTTCGCTAATCTTTGTTCCGTAGCTCAACACGGTATATACATCAACTGCAATACTGCCATCTTCGGCCGCCTTTACGACGACACCTTTGGAATAATTTTCCTTACCTAGAAGGGCTTGGAAATTATCTTTGAGGGCATTTTTACTAGCCATACCGACCACACCAAAAATCTCAGTTGCTGCTCCACCTACGACGGTTGCAATCACTTCATCTGTTAGTTCGATTTGACCATCTTTTGTATTAATTTTTACAGTCATCCTTTTTACCTCAACTAGTTGATACTCTATTTTATCATATTTCAGCCCAAGTGTAAAAGCAGAATACTGTATCAGCGGATATTTACTCTATTTTTCAAATGATTTTATATCTACAGTAAAAGAAAAAAGACCCTAAGGTCTCCTTACTTTTATTATTAAACGCGTTCAACTTTACCTGATTTCAAAGCACGAGCTGAAGCCCAAACTTTTTTAGGTTTACCATCGATAAGAACAGTAACTTTTTGAAGGTTTGGTTTTACGGCACGTTTTGTTTGGTTCATCGCGTGTGAACGGTTGTTTCCTGATACAGTCTTACGACCTGTAAAGTAACATACTTTAGCCATTGTGTTTTCCTCCTATTAGATCTAATATAGCGGATGTGCTAGCACCACATACCGTACTATGTTATCACACTTTCTTCATTTTTGCAAGGGAATTGGAAGATTTTTTTATTTGACGTAGACAACACCAAGTTTACCAAAAGCCACTTCCCCGCGAATAATCAAGGTTTTGCTGGTTGGGGCTACAGGAGCGTCTGCCTTGGCTGCACCAAAGGATGTTTCTACTTTCAAATCGACACGCCAGTGTTGTGGAACATAGACGGTTGCATTTCCGAAAGCCACTTCGATATTTAAAGTTGCAAAATCACCTAACATCTCTGCATTGTCATAGTAGATTTTTGCATTTCCAAAAGCAACTTCTACTTGGTCTTCTACAAGATCTTGATCTTGTTTATAGAAAGTCCCACTTCCAAAAGCAACTTCCTTATCTGTTAGAATGGTCTTTTCCCCATCATACCACCATTTTTTCCCGTTCCAAAACTTACTTGAGTGAGTGAGATAGCCAACACCTAGCACTGCTAAGATACTAGCCCAAAATAGAGACTGATTTGGGATAGGCAAAATGTTATAAAAATGATTTGCAATCATTAAGGCTACTAGAGCTGTAAAAACTGCTGATGTCAGGTGACGACGAAGCAAAGCCTCAACTGATTGGTAGGCAAAAAATCCAATACCAATCAAAGGCCAAATGTGCCCTCCCAGAGAAGGGATTCCAAAATTTCCTTGTAATAATATTAAAGCCGCCAATACTAGCAACACAATACCAAATGCTTTCTTTTTCATCTTCTTACCTCATGTTTCTTAGATTTTCTTTTAGGAGGGATTGATAGTGCCGCGACACGTGAACCTCCTTGTGGGTCTGATAAAAGGAAATAGTTCCTGTCCCTGAAAAGGACTTGTCAACCGAGTAAACCTGACGGATATTTGCAATAGTCGACTTGGATACCCGACTAAAATAGCGAGGAAGGATAGACTCTAACTCATAGAGTTTGAGCCGAACTTCGTAGGCATCTTTCTGGGTATGGGCGTAAATCTTGTTCCCCTCTGTTTCAAAGAAAAGAATTTCCGACAAGTCCAGATAATATTCACCCGTCCCCTTGTAAAAAATCAACCTAGGAGACTTGGACTCTTGCAAGAGCCGCTGTAAATCCGCAATCTCATCTGTCAAAGTCGCTGCCTTGATGATAATTTCAGTTTCCTCTAAATTGCTGTCAATTTCGATTCGTAACTTCATTCCATCTCCTTTCTGACTCTACTATATCAAAGCCAAAATAAGAAAACAAGAGCAAAAAAGCAAGTGGTTACTTTAGACTCGTAAGTGGTTGTAAGGCTACCTTAACTTACAGGTCAACATAGAAAGAAAAGCACACCCCACACAAGAGCACAAATATAACCAACCACTACATCCTTGGGATAATGCACTCCCCCTAAGACTCTTACTAGACCTAGGAAGGCTGATAAGGTCAAACAAATCATCCCCATAGTTAGACTAGCATGCAAGCAAGCCATGGAGATAATGGTTGCTGAAAAGACATGACGACTGGGCATAGACTGACCAGGACTATCTCTGTCAAGCAAGGGTTTAATAGCCCATTCCTCATAAGGCCTAGGAGTATTGATTTTCTTACGAAGAAAGGACAAAATCACAAAACCTGATGCAGGGATAAACAAATAGATCCCGACCTGTTTCCCAAATCCTTCTTGGAGATAGGCAGTGGCTAACAAGGTCAGATAAACTATAGGCATAACTACCGTCATGAAGCGATTGAAAGTTCTTAACAAGCTCAGAAGAAAGGGCTTATTTTCAATCTTACCAGCAACGTGGCCATACCATTCTTGATAAATTTTCATATATTTTCTCATCATTTACTCAAATTTTGCTTATAGGGAAGCACTTGTCTTCTAGTATAGTGCAGAAAAAGAAGGCCGTCAAGCCTTCTTTCGATTTATTCTTCTGCTTCATCTTCTGTAAACTGACTGTTGTAGAGGTCAGCGTAGAAACCAGCTTGCGCAATCAGCTCATCATGATTTCCTTGCTCGATGATATTGCCATCTTTCATAACCAGAATAAGATCCGCATTTCGGATAGTAGACAAGCGGTGGGCGATGACGAAGGACGTTCTGCCTTCCATCAAACGGTCCATGGCTTTCTGAATCAATTCCTCTGTACGGGTATCAACAGAAGAAGTCGCCTCATCTAGAATTAGGAGTGGCGCATCTTTCAACAAAGCACGAGCAATAGTTAAGAGTTGTTTTTGTCCGACAGACAAGGTTACTGTATCATCCAAGACAGTATCATAACCATCTGGCAGGGTCATGATAAAGTGGTGAATCCCCACAGCCTTGCTGGCTTCAATCACACGCTCATCACTAATACCTGTTTGGTTATAGATGAGATTGTCGCGAATGGTCCCTTCAAAGAGCCAAGTGTCCTGCAAGACCATTGAAAAGGCATCATGTACTTCCGAACGCTTCATCTCCTTGGTATCCACGCCATCGATGCGGATACTTCCTTTATCAATCTCATAAAACTTCATCAAAAGATTGACAATGGTTGTCTTCCCAGCTCCGGTCGGTCCCACAATGGCAACCTTTTGACCTGCATGAGCCGTCGCAGAAAAGTCATGGATAATAGTTCGCTCTGGTGTGTAACCAAAGGAGACTCGTTCAAAGACTACTTGACCTTTCATATCGCTCAATTGTCTTTCTTTATGGGATTCGTCTTCCATTTCCTCTTCAGCTAGGAATTCGAAGACACGTCCCATAGCTGCACTAGCCTGCTGAAGACTAGTAATCCCTTGGGCGATTTGCGAAAGAGGCTGAGAAAAGATACGAACGTAAGCCATAAAGGCAACGATAATCCCGATACTAATCTGCCCATTCAGAGCCAAGGCTGCACCAACGATAATTACCAAGGCATAGCTAAAGTTCCCAATAAACATCATAATCGGCATCATAATCCCTGAAATAAATTGAGATTTCCAGATACTATCATACAGACGATTGTTTAATTTCGCAAACTCTTCTTTCGTACTCTCGATGGCATTGTAACTGGTCACCACATTATGGCCAGAGTACATTTCCTCCACATAGCCATTGACAGCTGCCAAATCTTGTTGCTGACTCTTAAAGAAGCCCTGGGATTTGCCCATAAAGACGGACACGAAAGCAAATCCAACAAGAGTTGAAACAACCGTCACCAAGGCTAAAATCCAGTTCATCCCAAACATGGTTACCAAGACTGCTAAAACCAATAAACTAGATGAAAGAACTGTTCCCAGACTTTGATTAAGGGACTGGGCTGCAGTGTCAACGTCATTGGTTACACGAGACAAGGTATCTCCTTGAGAATGTCCATCAAAATACCCCAATGGAAGACGATTAATTTTCTCTGCAATCGCTGTTCTCAAACGCTCTGAAAAACGTTGTATGGCTGTTGTAAACAGAAAGGCTTGCAAATAATTTGATAGAAGCCCAATCACATAGATGACGGCCAAAAAACTACCAATAGCTGCAACCGCCGCGACATCCACACTTGTTTCCAAACCACTGGCAATAATATTAGTCATTTCCTTGATGCGGGTTGGACCATAAACAGTAATGATATTGGATAAGATTGTTGCTAGAAAGGCTATAAGAAGGGCAAACTGGAGACCTGCAAGATAGGGTTTACTCTGTTTCCAAAGAGACATTTTCTTATTTTCCATGTTCCAATTCCTCCTTCGATAGTTGTGAATAGGCAATTTCTTGGTAAACTTCGTTATTAGCTAGAAGTTCCTTGTGGGTGCCTTGTCCCACTACTTTTCCTTGATCCAAGACCAAAATCAAATCTGCATCCATAATCGTTGAAATACGCTGTGCAACGATAAGCTTGGTCATAGACTTGGTTTTCTCTGCTAGCTCTTGGCGTAGGACACGGTCTGTCTTGTAGTCCAAGGCTGAGAAGGAGTCATCAAAGATGAGGATTTCTGGCCTCCGAGCCAAGGCACGCGCAATGGCCAGACGCTGTCTTTGGCCGCCTGAGAAGTTGGTTCCTCCTTGGGCCACTTCTGACGATAAGCCCGCTTCCTTGTCTTCGATAAAGTTTTTAGACTGGGCCAATTCCAGAGCCTGCCACATAGCCTGCTCACTAAGCGGTGTTTCTTGACTCTGTCCAAAGTCTAAATTGCCTTTGACATCACCTGAAAAGAGAACCGCTTTCTGAGAAATATAACCAACCTTGTTGCGCAAATCTTCCAAGTCATAGTCTTGAACATTAACTCCGTCCACTAGAATTTCTCCTGCTGATACGTCATAAAAACGTGGAATCAGATTGACCAGAGTTGATTTACCAGAACCTGTTGACCCTATAAAGGCCACTGTTTGACCAGCTTCCGCTCTAAAGCTAACATGCTCGATAACTGGCTCCGAATTTGCCGCATAGCGGAAAGTCACATCCTTAAATTCGACCTGACCTTTGAGATTTTCATCAGCCAACTGCACTTGAGCAGGATTTTGGATAGAAGAATGCAAATCTAGAACCTGATTAATCCGCTTGGCAGAGACCATAGTTCGGGGAAGAACGATGAAGAGCGCCCCCATGAGAAGGAAGCCCATAACAACCTGCATGGCATAAGACATGAAAACAACCATGTCACTAAAGAGAGGCAGACGCGCTGTCGGAGCAGCATCGTTAATCACATAGGCACCAATCCAGTAAATCGCCACACTCAAACCACTTGAAATCCCCATCATGATGGGATTCAAAATGGCCATGAGACGATTGACAAACAAATTCAAGCGTGTCAGTTCATCATTTGCTGCTGCAAATTTTTCATCTTGGTACTTTTCAGCATTGTAGGCACGAACAACGCGAATACCTGTTAAACTCTCGCGAGTGATACTGTTCAGTTTATCAGTCAGACTTTGAATCAAGGACTGTTTTGGAAAGGCTAGTGTCATCAAAACGGTCGTCATCAAAACGTTGACAATCACTGCCACAAGTACAGCCCAGAGCCAGTATTCTGAATGACCTAAAATCTTCCCGATAGCCCAGATAGCCATAATTGGACCACGCGTAACCACTTGCAAGCCCATGGTGATCAGCATCTGAACTTGAGTAATATCATTAGTGGTACGAGTTAGGAGACTGGGAATAGAGAATTTCTTAATCTCTGTCTGTGAGTAGTCTAAAACTCGGTTAAAAATATCACTTCTCAGCCTACTAGTGTAAGAAGCAGCCACTCTGGATGCAAAAAATCCAACTGCGACTGCGGATAAGAAGGCTAGAAAGGACATGCCCACCATCATACCTGCTGGTTGCCATAACTCATCCAAATTGGTAGCCTGAGTTCCCAGTAAATCCGTGATTTTAGAGATATAGGTCGGCACTTCCAACTCTAGATAAACCGAAAAGCAGGTAAAGAGAATGGCTAGTAAAATCATCCCCCATTCTTTTCTACTAATTCGTTTTGCTAATTTCTTCATTATCTCCTCCTATTCTCTTGATATTTTCCTGTAATTGATTGAGGACTTTCTCAAAAATCAGTAATTCGCCTTCATCTACGTCTGCCAACAACTGCTTGTCTATTCGTTCAAAAAAAGCCTTAACCTGCTTCATTTGAGAACGTGCTTTGTCCGTCAAACGAACAAATTTTGCCCGCTTATCGCTAGGACTCGCCTCCAATTCCACTAAACCATTTTGCACCATACGCTTGACCAAATTACTAGCAACAGACTTGGTAATATTGAGTTCCTGCTCGATATCTTTAATCAAGACCAAGTCTTGGTTTTTCTCACGATTATCCAAAAAACGCACAACCTGACCTTGAGGCCCACCCATAAATTCAATACCACAACGTTTGGCTTCCTTTTGTACCATGAGGTGAATCTGATGACCAAAACGCTTAAAGACTAACATCGGTTTATCCATACTAACTCCTTTCTAACTATCACATTTAGTTCTCCTGGGAACTAAATAAGTTTTCATGAGAACTATTTTATCATTTTCAGAAAAGATGTCAAGAAAAAGTTTCCAAGAGAACTATTTTAGTTTAAATTGACATTAGGCAAGATTTTTTATATAATAAGTGCTCACTACTGTGGGTAGAAATCCATTCACTCAATGAAGGGAGAAAACTTTCAAATGAAACCAGAAGAACAAAGAGTTTTAGGAATCTTAGCAACCATTTTTGGAGCCATCGCACTTTTAGGATCCTGGATCCCGTTTATTAACTATCCATCGTTGTTCATCGGCATCGTCGCATTTATCTTGGGGATTATCGACCTTATCGTCAACCTCAAAAAACGGAAAACAATGGCTATTATCGGAACATCCCTGGCAGTTGCCTCTGTTGTACTTTTCTTTACGAGTCAGGTACTATACGCTGATGTCTACAAAGAGTATGCCAAGGAGTTTAACCGTTCCTACATGGATACGAGTGCCTCAATGGAACGCGAAGAAAAAAGCGGCTTGACAGACGATACCTCCGCCTGGACCCAAGAACAGTTCGACGCCTTAGTCGAAGGTGACCTTGACAACAAAGGAAAAGGTGGTACCAACTACGAGGATATTATCAGCAAACACGGAAAGCCAGATTCCGAGTTTGACTTCACTCTTGGGGGTTACGATACGAAAAAAATCACCTATATCTCCATTGGAGACAAGATTAAGACTGTTACCTTAACTTTTGCAAAAGATGACAATGGAGAGCTCCTGCTCGTCCAAAAACATGCAGTCGGTCTAGGTCTAGAAAAAAGCAAGCAACAAAACGATTCTGAAACCTGAGTCTAAGTTCAAATATCAAAAAAACGAACAGCTAGTAAAACTGTTCGTTTTTCTATTAGAATCCGTCTACGTTTGTGTAAATCTTTTGTACGTCTTCGTCGTCTTCAAGAACGCTGTAAAGTTTTTCAAAGGTTTCAAGGTCATCGCCTGACAATTCTACTTCTGACTGAGGAATCATTTCTAATTCTGTCACTTGGAACTCTTCAACGCCAGACTCACGGAGGGCAACGATAGCCTTATGAAGGTCAGTTGGAGCTGTGTAAACTGTGATTGTCCCTTCTTCTGCTTCTACATCGTCCACATCCACATCTGCTTCAAGCAATTGCTCAAAGACTGAGTCCGCATCTTCACCTGCAAATACAATAACACCCTTGTTATCGAAGAGGTATGAAACCGAACCTGAAGCACCCATGTTTCCGCCATTTTTACCAAAAGCTGCACGAACATTAGCCGCTGTACGGTTAACGTTTGAAGTCAAAGTATCCACGATTAACATAGAACCATTTGGTCCAAAACCTTCGTAACGTCCTTCTGTAAAGGTTTCGTCTGTGTTTCCTTTAGCCTTGTCCAAAGCCTTATCGATAACGTGTTTTGGCACTTGGGCTTGTTTAGCACGGTCGATAACGAATTTCAAGGCTGAGTTTGATTCTGGATCTGGATCACCTTTTTTAGCTGCTACATAGATTTCTACACCAAATTTTGCATATACTTTAGAGTTAGCTCCATCTTTAGCCGTTTTCTTGGCTACGATATTGGCCCATTTACGTCCCATTAGGAATCTCCTTTTTTCACATTTTAATCTTTCTTATTATAACACAAGTTTTTTCGATTTTCACTAGAGGAAATGGATTTTATTCAGTAAATCCAACTAGGATAGCACTTTGGTTGCCAAGATTTCCTTGCCTTCTTTTATCAAGGGGTGACGAAACAGTGAGAAATACAGTTGGATAGTCATGGCAACCCAGATTAGGGGTTCGCAAAGGATAACACCCTTATAGCCTGCCCAAGGAATAATCAAGACCACAAAAGCGATTTTTCCGATTAGTTCAATAAAGCTGGAAACCAGAGGAAGAACCTTTTGCCCCAAGCCCTGCAAGCAATTGCGATAAATCAACAAGAGACTCAAAATAGGATAAAAGGCTGAGCTGATTTGCAGGTAGAGACTACCATTTTCTACCAAGTAACCATCCGTTGAACTGGCCAAGAAGGAAACCAAGGCAGGACTGACAAAAAAGAGGAAGACACAAACAAAAACTGCCCAGGACATACTTAAGCGACTGCCGATTCTAAGACCTTGGACAATGCGGTCTGGGCGCTTAGCACCTAAATTCTGAGAAGCAAAGGTCGTCATCGAAGCAGAAATAGCGGTCATAGGAAGAAGGGCGAAAGCCATAATGCGTCGAGCTGCCGTCTGGGCACTAATAATCACTGCACCAAAGGTATTAACAGAAGACTGTAAAATCACACTGCCGATGGACACAATCGAACTCATCAAGCCCATAGCCAAACCTTGCTCCAAGAGATCCGCATATAAAGCCTTATTCCACTTAAAGTGTTTGAGTTGAGGAAGTAGCTCTGGCACACTTTTACGAATATAGTAAAAGCAGAGAACCGCTGATAAACCTTGCGAAATGATGGTAGCAAGTCCCGCCGATTGAACTCCCAGATGCAATTGCGTAATAAAATAGAGATCCAGAACCACATTAACCAAGGCAGAGAAAATCAGAAATCCAAGCGCTGCCAGACTGTCCCCAATGGATCTCAACAAACCTGCAAAGAGGTTATAAGCAAAGTTGACACCGACACAGGTCACAATCATAGAAATATATTGATAGGACTGGGGAAGAATTTCTGCAGGAATATCTAGGTATTGCAAGAGAGGATACAAACCAAGAAATCCCAGCAGCATAACTACAATACTCAAAAGAGCACCTAAAATCCAGGTGGCTGCTACTGCCTCCTTGATTTTAGTGAAATTCCGAGCTCCATAATAACGGGCAATGACAATTCCCATGCCATTGCCAACACCAAGAGTAAAACCTACAATCAGGTCAAAAATCGCTGTCGTCGCTCCTACTGCAGCTAAGGATTCTTGACCAAGAAATCGCCCAACAATCAAGACATCAGCAGTGTTATAGAGTTGCTGAAAGATATTAGACAGCAAGATTGGGAAGGCAAAACTCACAAGCGAGGGAAGAATAGGACCATGAATCAGGTCCACTGTTCGTTTTTTATTCATAAGGCTATTATATCAGCTTTCTAGAAGAGCGACAAGAAACAGCAAACTATAGGCAATATGAAATCTTGAACAAAGAATCGAAAAAGCAGTGGATTTCTCCACTACTTTGACAGCTTATTCTTCAATTTCGATTTCAAGCTCATCGCCTAGATCAAGTGTAACTTCTTCATTCACAGAGTCTACTTGAACTGCTTCATCTTTTTTGCTTTCAGCAGCTTCTTCTCCATCAATCAAACCAAATTGAACACGGACTTGATGGTCAATCTCATCAAATACTTCTGGGTTATCTGCCAAGTATTTCTTAGCATTTTCAGAACCTTGCCCAATTTTCTCATCCTTGTAAGAGTACCAAGCTCCTGCTTTTTTGATGATATCCAAATCGCTTGCGATTTTCAAGAGCTCACCAGTCTTAGAAATCCCTTCTCCGTACATGATTTCAACGAAGGCTTCCTTAAATGGTGGAGCCACCTTGTTTTTCACGACCTTGATTTTAGTTTCTTTACCGACATTGGTATCTTTTTGGTCACCAGTTCCCTTGATTTGCGTACTTCCACGAACATCCAAACGGACTGATGCGTAGAATTTCAGAGCACGTCCACCAGGAGTTGTTTCTGGATTTCCAAACATGACCCCAACTTTTTCACGCAATTGGTTGATAAAGATGGCAATTGTTTTGGTTTTATTGATAGAAGCACCGAGTTTACGCATAGCCTGGCTCATCATACGAGCCTGCAAACCAACGTGGCTATCTCCGATATCTCCATCAATTTCCGCGCGAGGGACAAGGGCAGCAACCGAGTCGACTACAACAAGATCCACAGCACCTGAGTCAATCAATTTTCCTGCAATCTCAAGACCTTGCTCTCCTGAGTCTGGTTGTGACAAGAGCAATTCGTCAATATTGACACCAAGAGCCGCAGCATAAGCTGGATCAAGGGCATGTTCCGCATCAATAAAGGCTGCAATCCCACCTTCTTTTTGTGCTTGCGCAACTGCATGAAGGGCAACCGTTGTCTTACCAGATGACTCTGGTCCGTAGATTTCAATGATACGTCCCTTAGGATAACCACCTGAACCAAGGGCAATGTCAAGAGCCAAAGAACCTGAACTCATCACTTGCACCTTTTGCTCTGCCCGTTCACCCAAACGCATGATTGAACCCTTACCAAAGTCTTTCTCAATCAATTTAAGAGCGTCATTCAAGGCTTTTTCACGTTCAGCCCCGAATTTTTTTGAAATTTCATCTAATTTTTTTGGTTTTTTCGCCATTCTATTCTCCTACATTCTAATGGTCCTCAGACCTATCTACTATTATATCAAAAGTTAGTCACTTAATAAAGCCTTGCGAACTAGGTTAAAGGCATGCATAACCGCAATGTGACGTACATCTGCTCGACTTCTGCCTCCAATATTGACCTTGATGACCTCAGTTCCATGCTCTTGAGCCAAGCCTATGAAAACTATCCCAGCTGGATGTCCTTCTAGGCTATCTGGTCCTGCCACTCCAGTCAAACTAAGGCCAAAATCAGACTGGGTCTTGATTCGTGCCTGCTCAGCCATCTTTTGAGCTGTAAATTCAGACACCACACCATGTTCTTCTAAATCCTTGACAGGAATATCCAACATCTTTGATTTTTCCTCCAAGCTATAGGTTACAAAACCACCCTTAAATATACTTGAAGCACCCGAAAAATCAGCTACGCTGGCTTGGAAAAGCCCTGCCGTCAAACTCTCTGCAGCCGTGATAATTTTCCCTTGTTTTTTCAGTTCTTCTACCACAATGCTAGCTAAACTAGTTTCTTCCCCATAACCATAACAAAGATCTCGTAAAGAAAGACCTTCAAAGGTCTGGCGACCTAAGATTTGATTTTCCAAGATATCCAGCACTTGATTCGCCTCTTCTTGGCTGCTAGCTTTTGTTGACAGACGCAGAGTGACTTCTCCTGTCTTAGCATAAGGGGCCAAGGTCGGATCTGTTTGATTATCAATCAAATCAGACAAAATCGTAACCAACTGGCTCTCGCCAATCCCAAAGAAACGAAGAACTCGGGAATGCAGCTTGCTCCCTGTCATCAACTTGGGTAGAAGTTGGTTTAAGACCATAGGCTTCAATTCACTTGGTGGACCTGGAAGGACGACGTAGGTCACTCCTTCGACTTCCAATATTCCTCCCACAGCCAGTCCTGTTTCATTTGGCAGTGGAATCGCTCCTTCTACAAGTTGAGCTTGTCTTTCGTTATTCGGTGTTCGGGCATAGTCTGGTCGCTGGGCAAAAAAGACATCTAACTTCTCCTGAGCCTGAGAATCAAAGACTAATTCTTTCCCTAAAAATTTAGCTAGGGTTTGTTTGGTCAAATCATCCTCAGTCGGCCCCAAACCACCTGTTAAAATCACCAGACTACTACGTTGACTGGCAATCTCAAGCAGGGATAAGAGACGAGCTTCATTGTCTCCTACAGCCGTCTGAAAATATACATCTACCCCAATCTCTGCTAGTTTTTCCGACAAAAACTGGGCATTGGTATTAACAATCTGTCCTGTCAAAATCTCTGTTCCAACAGCAATGATTTCTGCTTTCATGTTTCCTCCTACCTATCTATTCGTATTTTTTTGAAAAAATCGCAGGAAATTTCCCACGATTTCATTATTAATTTTGTTCTATTTCTACACTTGAAGCATTCGTTGGTGTAGCAGTTCTTCCAAGAATTGCTTCGTATAACACAGCATTGGTTTCTACTTCAGTTACTTCCTCTTTACCTAGTGAACGACGTAAGAGATTTTGCATTTCTAACATATGCTCAGTTGTAACAATCTGGTAAGAAATGCCCTGCAGTTCAGCATCTTCTCCTCGCAATTGATGTGTTTCAATATTCTTGAAGGAATCTTGATAACCAAGTAATTGTGGAATACTTTTCGCTGATAAATCAATGTTGGTCTGCATATTGGTACTTAGGGCTTTTAAGATAGACTGATAGTGACTAACACTATTCAAGCTAAGAACTTTTTCAACAACCTTTTGAATGACTTCACGCTGACGCTTCTGACGTCCGTAGTCCCCTTCTGGATCTTGGTAGCGCATGCGAGAATAAACAAGCGCTTCTTCACCATTTAGAGTTTGCTGTCCAACACCAATGGAAATTTTATTAAATTCTTCCTGGTCAGTAATCGAAATTGGAAAACCGAGTGTATTATTTACAGTCACCCCGCCAACTGCATCAACCAATTGTTGCAGCCCCTGCATATTCACCATAACGTAACGATCGATATGAATATTCATCATTTTCTGGATAGTTGAGATTGCCAATTCCGCACCACCACCAGCGTAGGCGGCATTTAGTTTAGCTTCCTCAACACTACCATCTTTATGCTGAATTTTAGTCAAGATATCACGTTCCAAACTCAACATCGTTGTTTTTTTCGTATGCGGATTAACCGTTAAGAGAATCATGGAATCACTATTTCCCTCCCAAGGGTCAGTTCGTTCTACGTTTCCAGTATCAACCCCCATTAAAAGGATCGTTAAGGGTTCAGTCGCCTCAATAACATTGGTTTCTTCCCCTATTTTTTTATAGGTCTTTGATAAGGTTTGTGTGCCTTGCTGATAAATGGTATAAGCAAAAACACCGACACCCAAAACTGTCACAGCTAGAAAAACTAGCACCATTCCAATAATTTTTTTTACCATATTACTATCAATCTATCAGTCTACCCATCAGGTAAACATCTATAAATTTCCCTTCTTCTATGTACGCACCGCGATCTTGTCTACCTTCAATGACAAAACCATTCTTTTGATATAAATGAACTGCAGCCTGATTACGAGTTTGAACAGTGAGTTGAAGTCTACGAAGAATGCCACTAGCCTGCGCCCATTCTACAACTTCTTCAAGTAACAAACTCCCCAGTCCATTATTCCAATACTTCTTACCAATCACAATGAAGAGATCTCCAATATGCTGAACTCTCTTGCGCTGGTCAGCTGTAATATTTACAATACCAGCAATTTCATCATTCAGCAAGGCTAGTAAAGTGATTTGATTTTCTGAATGAGCCTGTTTATCCAAAAACAACTCCATCTCAGTATCTGTCATCAAAATGCCATCCCTGTCCAGACTGGTAAAATCTGTTTCTACACTGACACGATTTAAAAATGATACTAACTCAGCCGCATCTTCAACTTCTGCTTCCCTAATGAGCAACTCATACTCCATGTTGAAGCTCCTCTAAGAGTTTTTCTGCACGTAAACCCTTTGCTTGGAAATTCAGCCTGCGACCGTCTTCTTCTTTTAGAATTTCCAATTCTAAATAAGTATCTGGTAAGGCATCACCTAAAAGATGTCCCCACTCGATGACAGTCACCCCGCCACCAAAGAGAAACTCATCTAAATCAATAGAATCAGCATCCCCCTCAATGCGGTAAACATCTAAATGATAAAGAGGAAGACGACCTTCATACTCTCTTACGATAGTGTAGGTTGGACTCTTAATCATCTGAGTAATCTGTAATCCTTTAGCAAGACCTTTTGTAAAGGTCGTTTTGCCTGCTCCAAGTTCTCCAGTTAGAATTAAGACATCATTCTTTTCTAATAAATAGCCCAAACGTTCCCCTAAGGACTGTAACTCTTCTTCGTTTTTAGTGTACATGTTTCTATTATACCAAAAACTTGTTCTTTGTCTAGGTATTATCTCTGAATTCCATATTATGAATTAAAAACTTGAGCCAGTCCTTGTTATGATCTTAAAATAGGAACAGTAAAAAGACAACTAACAAGATATCTCTCATCAAATGACTGTAAAATGAAACTTCCCAACGAATGACTTTTGGCACCAACAGTTCTAGAAATAGCATTCCCAAGGCAATATAAAAGGTCATGGATAATAGCATCCAAGGATTTCTGAGAAAGATTAGAATAGCTAATCCACTAATAAAACACATTTCCTTCTTTCCAAAAATCTTTTTCAATCCATTTACATACTTCTGAATCGGCAGAAAAACTAACAAATCAATACCAAATAAGAAAAAGAAACTCGGTAGAAAGGCTTCCACACCCCCTTCTACGGATGTATTTCCTGCAAGGATATGCTCTATGACAATTAAAGCTAAACCCAAAATATTTACTAATAGCAAGAGACTATACAAGAATTGTTGCTTATCTTCCTTAAAAACTGAATAAGATTGATTTCCCTGCCCTCTATAGTAGTTTATCCCTGCCCCAATACTGGCAAGGAGCAACATACCTACTAAATAATAGAAGCAGTTTTGATTTAACATCAAGGCCCAAGTCGATAAACTTAAACAAGAACAGCTACTAATACCAAAAACTGTCAGCAATAACAAAATACGAATTTGCTTTTTCATTTTTTCCATCATTCTTCCTCCCTTACTTGCTCTTATTATAGGCTAGAAATCCTCCCCATTGCTAGAATATTTCTCAACTGTCAGTTTTCTACTCTAAAATGCAAAAAAGTTTGATGCAAGTAACCCTTACATCAAACTTTTACTACTTTCCGTCAAACCAAAGAGTAATTTCTCGCTTAGCTGACTCTTCTGAATCTGAACCATGCACAACATTTTGAATAGCTTGATTTTCACTAGCAGCTTTTGCAAAATCACCTCGAATAGTTCCTGGTAAAGCTTCTTCTGGACGAGTAGCACCCATCATGGTCCGCCAAGTTTCAATTACTTTGGGACCAGAAATGATACCTACAAGAACTGGGCCTGAAGTCATGAATTCACGAATCGGTGGGTAAAAACTTTGACCAACCAAGTCCTGATAGTGCTGATCAATCAACTCTTCTGAAACCTGTGAACGCAACTCCAATTTTTCGATTATAAATCCACGTTGTTCGATGCGTTTCAACACTTCACCTACTAATCCTCTTTTTACACCATCCGGTTTAATGATAAAGAATGTTTGTTCCATACCCGTCTCCTTTGTCAGCTTCTTTCTTTTATTTTACCACATTTCATGGAAAAATGGAGAAAGTTTTCAGAAAAGAGAAAGAGAACCCGAAGGCTCTCTCATTCTCTCTTATTCTACTGTTTCTTCCACAGTTTCAACGGCAGTGTCCACAACTACTTCTGTTGTCTCTTCATTTCCTTCTTCCTCTACTGGAGGATTAAGGTATTCTTCTTCGTTGATAGCTTGTGGTTCAAGGTTACGGTAACGGGCCATACCAGTACCTGCTGGGATGATCTTACCGATGATAACATTTTCTTTAAGTCCAAGGAGATGATCTTTCTTACCACGGATAGCCGCATCAGTAAGGACACGAGTTGTTTCCTGGAAGGAAGCCGCTGACAAGAAACTGTTGGTTTCAAGTGAGGCTTTGGTAATTCCCATAAGGACTGGTCGACCAGTCGCTGGAACTCCACCTGCGATAAGGACATCTTTGTTGGCATCTGTAAAGTCATTGATATCCATAAGGGTACCCATGAGAAGATCTGTGTCACCTGGATCCATGACACGGACTTTACGAATCATTTGACGAACCATTACCTCGATGTGTTTGTCACCGATTTCTACCCCTTGGCTACGGTAAACTTTTTGTACTTCACCGAGAAGGTAAGTTTCAACTGACAAGACATCACGGACTGCAAGGAGACGTTTTGGTTGGATAGAACCTTCTGTAAGAGCGGCACCACGCGCTACTTGGTCCCCAACTTCAACACGCATACGAGCTGTAAATGGAACGACATATTCACCTTCGCCAGTTTCACCTTTAACAAAGACTTTCTTGGTACGAGTTGATGCATCTTCTTCGATAGCTGTAACTTGTCCTTTAACCTCTGTGATAACCGCTTCCCCTTTAGGATTGCGGGCTTCAAAGATTTCTTGGACACGAGGAAGACCCTGAGTGATATCGGTATTTGAGGCAACCCCACCCGTGTGGAAGGTACGCATTGTAAGCTGTGTACCAGGTTCCCCGATAGATTGGGCAGCGATTGTACCAACTGCTTCACCAACTTCAACCGCATCACCAGTCGCCAAGTTGATACCATAACAGTGACGACAGACACCATGACGAGTGTTACATGTAAATACAGAGCGGATAGTCACTTCTTCGATTGCATTTACAAGTTCACCATCTTCATTCTTGATCTTAAGATTTGCAATTTCAGCAGCTTTTTCTTCTGTGATCAACTCATTTGGACCGATAATAACTGCACCAGTTTCTGGATGTTTAACAGTTTTCTTAGTGTAACGACCGATAAGACGTTCTTCGAGCGACTCGATCATCTCTTTTCCTTCTGCGATAGAGCGAATCAAAAGACCACGGTCAGTTCCACAGTCGTCCTCACGGATGATAACATCTTGGGCAACGTCAACCAAACGACGAGTCAAGTAACCTGAGTCGGCTGTCTTAAGGGCCGTATCGGTCATACCTTTACGAGCACCGTGAGTTGAGAAGAACATTTCGAGTACTGACAAACCTTCGCGGAAGTTTGAAAGGATTGGCAATTCCATGATACGTCCGTTAGGAGCAGCCATCAGACCACGCATACCGGCAAGCTGTGAGAAGTTTGAGATGTTACCACGGGCTCCAGAGTCCATCATCATAACGATTGGGTTCTTAGGATCTTGGTTGGCAATCAAGCGTTTCTCAAGTTTTTCACGGGCAGCACGCCATTCAGCTGTAACGGCATTGTAACGCTCGTCGTCTGTGATCATACCGCGACGGAATTGTTTGGTGATTTGTTCTACACGTTTGTGTGATTCTTCAATGATTTCAGCTTTGTCATCAACGACTGGGATATCGGCAATACCCACTGTCAATCCTGCAAGAGTTGAGTGATGGTAACCGAGGTTCTTCATACGGTCAAGTAGGGCAGAAGTTTCTGTCGTACGGAAACGTTTGAAGATTTCAGCGATGATATTTCCAAGGTTTTTCTTCTTGAATGGAGGGTTAAGTTCAAGATTGCTGATTGCTTCCTTGATATCTCCACCAAGTGGCAAGAAGTATTTAGCTGGAACGCCTTCTGTCAAGTTGGCATTGTTTGGTTCTTGCAAGTATGGTAGACCCTCTGGCATAATGTCGTTGAAGAGGATTTTACCAACTGTTGTAAGCAAGACCTTGTGTTTTTGCTCTTCTGTCCAAGGCTTGTTGAGGCTGTCTGTTGCGATACCAACACGTGAGTGGAGGTGAACATAACCATTACGGTAAGCCATAACCGCTTCGTCACGGTCTTTGAAGACCATTCCTTCACCTTCACGACCAGCTTCTTCCATTGTCAAGTAGTAGTTACCCAAAACCATGTCCTGAGATGGAGTAACAACTGGTTTACCATCTTTCGGGTTCAAGATATGCTCAGCAGCTAGCATCAAGATACGAGCTTCTGCCTGAGCTTCTTCTGAAAGCGGTACGTGGATGGCCATTTGGTCCCCATCAAAGTCAGCATTGTAGGCTTCACAGACAAGCGGGTGCAAGCGAAGGGCCTTACCATCAATCAAGACTGGCTCGAAGGCTTGGATACCCAAACGGTGAAGGGTCGGTGCACGGTTCAAAAGCACTGGGTGTTCTTTGATCACTTCTTCAAGGATATCCCATATACGCTCATCTCCGCGTTCCACCAAGCGTTTAGCTGCTTTGACGTTTTGCACGATATCACGAGCGACAATTTCACGCATCACGAATGGTTTAAAGAGCTCGATTGCCATTTCACGTGGCACACCACATTGGTACATCTTAAGAGTTGGACCAACGGCGATAACGGAACGTCCTGAGAAGTCAACACGTTTACCGAGCAAGTTTTGACGGAAGCGTCCTTGTTTACCTTTAAGCATGTGGCTCAATGATTTAAGAGGACGGCTACCTGGTCCTGTGATTGGACGACCACGACGACCATTGTCAATCAAAGCGTCAACTGCTTCTTGAAGCATACGCTTCTCATTTTGAACGATGATACCTGGTGCATTCAACTCAAGCAAACGAGCCAAACGGTTGTTACGGTTGATAACACGGCGGTAAAGGTCATTCAAGTCAGATGAGGCAAAACGGCCACCATCCAACTGCAACATTGGACGAAGATCTGGTGGAATAACCGGAAGGATGTTGAGAATCATCCATTCAGGTTTGTTTCCAGACTTGTAAAAGGCATCCAAAACATCCAAACGACGGATGGCTTTGACACGTTTTTGTCCAGTTGCTGTTTTCAACTCTTCTTTGAGTTCAGCAATTTCTTTTTCAAGATCTACTTGTTTTAAAAGGTCTTGGATAGCTTCGGCACCCATCTTGGCAACGAATGATCCATAACCATACTCACGCAAGCGCTCACGGTATTCGCGCTCTGTCATGATAGACTTGTGCTCAAGTGGTGTATCCTTAGGATCAATCACCACATAAGCTGCAAAGTAGATAACTTCCTCGAGGGCACGAGGGCTCATATCAAGGGTCAAGCCCATACGGCTTGGAATCCCCTTGAAATACCAGATGTGAGATACAGGAGCTTTCAACTCAATGTGCCCCATACGCTCACGACGAACTTTCGTACGCGTTACTTCAACCCCACAACGGTCACAAACAATTCCTCTATAACGAATGCGTTTGTACTTACCACAAGCACATTCCCAGTCTTTTGTAGGACCAAAGATCACTTCATCAAAGAGTCCTTCACGTTCTGGTTTCAAGGTACGGTAATTGATTGTTTCAGGTTTTTTAACTTCTCCATAAGACCATGAACGGACTTTGCTTGGAGAAGCTAGGGTGATTTGCATACTTTTAAAACGATTTACATCAACCACTATTTCTTCCCTTTCTATTCTAAGTGAACTGCTTATTCTTGTTCAGCAGCTTCTTCTGTTGCTTCCGCTTTTGCTGCTTTCTCAGCTTCTTCAGCTTCAAAGGCTGCTTTAGCCTCTTGGGCTGCTTTTTCGCGGGCTTTTTCAAGGTCATCTACGTGGATGACATCTTCGTCCATTCCTTCATCCAAGTCGCGAAGTTCCACTTCTTGGTCATCTTCGTCTAGGACACGCATGTCAAGACCAAGAGATTGCAATTCTTTGACAAGAACTCGGAAGGATTCTGGAACACCTGGTTTTGGAATTGGTTTTCCTTTTGTAATAGCTTCATAGGCTTTCAAACGTCCGTTGATATCGTCAGACTTGTAAGTCAAGATTTCTTGAAGAACATTTGACGCACCGTAGGCTTCAAGAGCCCAAACCTCCATCTCACCGAAACGTTGTCCACCAAACTGAGCTTTACCTCCGAGTGGTTGTTGGGTAACAGTTGAGTAAGGTCCGACTGAACGAGCGTGCAATTTATCATCAACCATGTGGTGGAGTTTGATCATGTACATGACTCCGACAGAAACACGGTTATCAAACGGTTCCCCAGTACGTCCATCGTAAAGGATTGTTTTGGCATCGCTATCCATACCAGCTTCTTTAACAGTTGACCAAAGGTCTTCAGAACTTGCTCCGTCAAAGACAGGTGTTGCGATGTGAATACCAAGAGTACGAGCAGCCATACCAAGGTGGAGCTCCATAACCTGACCGATATTCATACGTGATGGCACCCCAAGTGGGTTCAACATGATATCGACTGGAGTTCCATCTGGAAGGTAAGGCATGTCTTCTACAGGAACGATACGAGAGACAACCCCTTTGTTTCCGTGACGTCCGGCCATCTTATCTCCGACCTTGATCTTACGCTTTTGAGCGATGTAGACGCGAACCAGCATATTAACACCTGATTGCAACTCATCTCCATTTGCACGTGTAAAGATCTTAACATCACGAACGACACCATCGGCACCGTGTGGTACACGAAGAGAAGTATCACGCACTTCACGAGATTTATCTCCGAAGATAGCGTGCAAGAGGCGTTCTTCAGCTGAAAGGTCTTTCTCACCCTTAGGTGTTACTTTACCTACAAGAATATCGCCTTCTTTAACCTCAGCACCGATACGGATAATACCCATTTCGTCAAGGTCTTTAAGGGCATCTTCACCAACGTTTGGAATTTCACGAGTAATTTCTTCAGGCCCAAGCTTTGTATCGCGCGTTTCTGATTCGTATTCTTCAAGGTGGACAGATGTGTAGACATCATCTTTCACCAAGCGTTCGCTCATGATAACAGCATCCTCGAAGTTGTAACCTTCCCAAGTCATGTAGGCAACGATTGGGTTTTGTCCAAGCGCCATTTCTCCATTTTCCATAGAAGGTCCGTCAGCAATGAAATCGCCTTTTTCAACGACATCGCCAACTTTTACGAGAGTGCGTTGGTTGTAAGCAGTACCTGAGTTTGAACGACGGAATTTTTGGATGTGGTAAACGTCCAATGAACCATCTTCACGACGAACTTCTACCTTGTCAGCATCTGCATAGGTAACTTTACCGTCGTACTGAGCAATCACAGCAGCTCCTGAATCGTGGGCTGCCTGATATTCCATACCAGTACCAACGTAAGGTGCTTTAGGATTAATCAATGGCACAGCCTGACGTTGCATGTTGGCTCCCATGAGGGCACGGTTGGAGTCATCGTTTTCCAAGAAAGGAATACATGCTGTCGCAACGGCAACTACCTGTTTTGGTGATACGTCCATATAGTCAACAACATTAGCTGGATACTCTTGGTTGACCCCTTGGTGACGTCCCATGACAACTTTCTCAGCAAATGTTCCATCTTCATTCAGACGAGAATTAGCCTGTGCTACAGTAAATTCATCTTCTTCATCGGCTGTCAACCAAACAATTTCGTTCGTAACAACACCTGTTTCACGGTCAACTTTACGGTATGGTGTTTGAACAAAACCATATTTGTTCAAGTGCCCGTAAGATGACAAGTTATTGATCAAACCGATGTTAGGTCCTTCAGGTGTCTCGATTGGACACATACGACCATAGTGAGTGTAGTGCACGTCACGTACTTCATATCCAGCACGGTCACGTGTCAAACCACCAGGTCCTAAGGCTGACAAACGGCGTTTGTGAGACAACTCAGAAAGTGGGTTGTGTTGGTCCATGAACTGTGACAACTGTGATGAACCAAAGAATTCTTTAACCGCAGCTGTTACAGGACGGATGTTGATGATTTGTTGTGGTGTCAAGACTTCGTTGTCCTGAACAGACATACGTTCACGGACATTACGTTCCATACGAGAAAGTCCAAGACGTACTTGGTTGGCAAGCAATTCACCAACGGCACGGATACGACGGTTTCCAAGGTGGTCGATATCATCTACACGACCAAGTCCTTCAGCCAAATTGAGGAAGTAGCTCATTTCAGCAAGGATATCTGCAGGAGTGACGATACGAACCTTGTCATCTGGATTGGCATTACCAATAATAGTTACGACGCGGTCTGGATCAGTTGGAGCAACAACCTTGAATTTTTGAAGAACAACTGGCTCAGTCACAACCGCTGCATCATTTGGAATGTAGACAATCTTGTTCAAGTCGCCATCCAAATAGCTTTCGATGCTTTCAATCACACTACGAGTCATGATTGTTCCAGCTTCTACCAAGATTTCTCCTGTTTCAGGGTCTACCAATGGCTCAGCAATGGTTTGGTTGAGCAAGCGTGTTTTAACATTGAGTTTTTTATTGATCTTGTAACGACCAACTGCTGCTAGGTCATAGCGACGTGGGTCAAAGAAACGAGCCACAAGCAAGCTACGTGAACTTTCAGCAGTCTTAGGCTCACCTGGACGAAGGCGTTCGTAAATTTCTTTCAAAGCTTCGTCGGTACGAGAGTCCATTGGGTTCTTATGAATATCTTTTTCAACAGTGTTGCGAACCAATTCGCTATCACCAAAGATATCAAAGATTTCATCATCACCTGAGAAACCAAGCGCACGAACCAAAGTTGTAAATGGAATCTTACGAGTACGGTCGATACGAGTGTAGGCAATATCTTTTGAGTCGCTTTCAAGTTCCAACCAAGCTCCACGGTTAGGGATAACAGTTGACCCGTAGCCCACTTTACCGTTTTTATCAACTTTATCGTTAAAGTAAACACCTGGTGAGCGGACCAACTGAGATACGATGATACGTTCACCACCATTGATGATGAAAGTACCCATTTCAGTCATGATTGGGAAATCACCAAAGAAAACTTCTTGGGTTTTGATTTCGCCTGTTTCTTTATTGATCAAGCGGAAGGTTACAAAAATTGGTGCTGAGTAGCTAGCATCGTGAATACGAGCTTCTTCTAGCGTATATTTTGGTTCCTTGATTTCATATCCAACAAATTCCAACTCCATTGTGTCTGTGAAGTTTGAAATTGGCAATACATCTTCAAACACTTCCTTCAGACCATGGTCTAGGAAATCTTTGAATGAGTCAGTTTGAATTTCAATCAAATTTGGTAAGTCAAGAACTTCTTTGATTCTTGAAAAACTACGACGGGTACGATGTTTCCCGTATTGAACGTCATGTCCTGCCAAGATGATTCTCCTTTGTAAATAAGTTCCAAGCCTTGTCAATCAGGCTTTTCTAATCGTCATATGGTTTTAAAAACCCC
Organism: Streptococcus sp. HMSC077D04; assembly: GCF_001808785.1. Lineage (GTDB taxonomy): Bacteria > Bacillota > Bacilli > Lactobacillales > Streptococcaceae > Streptococcus > Streptococcus mitis_BX. The sequence continues at coordinate 147,816 of NZ_KV794536.1, forward strand.
TATCACCGTGTCCTTTCGATGAATTTTCAGAATCTTTAAGTCTTTATTACAAACATGCAAAATTCTGAAAAAAAGCACAAAAAGAGCAGCTAAATCTGACTTTTTCAGAAGATTTAACTGCTGTGAGCCTTGTCTGGACAATATTTCAGACAAAACCTACGACAAATGATTATTCATATTATACCCTATTTAGCTAGATTTTTCAAGGGGATTGACGAATTTTTGACAAAATCTTTTCCTATTAGAAAGACTAGCTAAATCGTAACAAAATCTGTTGCGATTTTTCTTTTATTTTAGTTTCAGGAAAACGCTTGCATATTCTTTTACTAAGTGCTATACTGATATAGAAATTTATTGATTGGAGAATCATTATGAGAAAAACACCATCTCACACTGAGAAAAAAATGGTTTACAGCATCCGTTCCCTCAAAAATGGAACTGGTTCTGTCCTTATTGGAGCAAGCCTTGTTCTGCTTGCCATGGCTACACCAACTATTTCAGCCAACGAAAATACTACAAGCAATAAGGGAACTAGTAATGAAACCACTACTGCCCTTGCACAGCCTCTTACTGATACAGCAACGAGCTCTGGTAAGAAGGAAAGTGATATTTCTTCGCCAAAAAATGCAAACGCTTCCCTAGAGAAAAAAGAAGAAAAACAACCTGCAACAGAGGCACCCACTCCGGCTGCAACTCCCGCCGATTCCGCACCACAAACCGGGCAAGATCGTTCCAATGAGCCAACTACTTCTACGAGTCCAGTAACGACTGAAACTAAGGCAGAAGAGCCAATAGAAGACAACTACTTCCGTATCCATGTCAAAAAGCTTCCTGAAGAAAACAAGGATGCTCAAGGACTATGGACTTGGGACGATGTTGAAAAACCATCTGAAAATTGGCCTAACGGAGCCTTATCCTTCAAGGATGCCAAAAAAGATGACTACGGCTACTACCTAGATGTCAAATTAAAGGGAGAACAAGCCAAGAAAATTAGCTTCCTCATCAATAATACAGCTGGGAAAAATCTAACCGGCGATAAATCGGTAGAGAAACTGGCACCAAAAATGAATGAGGCTTGGTTGGACCAAGATCACAAGGTTTTCTCTTACGAGCCACAACCTGCAGGAACTATTCGCGTCAACTACTACCGTACAGATGGCAACTATGACAAGAAATCTCTCTGGTACTGGGGAGATGTGAAAAATCCAAGTAGTGGTGAATGGCCTAACGGAACAGACTTTACGGCTACAGGCAAATATGGTCGCTATATTGATATTCCACTCAAAGATGCAGCTAAAGATCTTGGATTTTTATTATTAGACAGAAACAAACAAGGAGACGATGTGAAAATCCGTAAAGAAGATTATAAGTTCACAGATTTGAAAAATCATAGCCAAATTTTCCTAAAAGATGATGACGAAACCATCTACACCAACCCCTACTATGTGCACGATATCCGCATGACAGGAGCTCAACACGTGGCTAAATCTCGTATCGAAAGCAGTTTTTCTACCCTCGTTGGAGCTAAGAAAGACGATATCCTCAAACACTCCAGCATCACTGATTACCAAGGGAATAAAGTAGCTATCACAGACGTGGAAGTGGATGAAGCAGGTAAAAAAGTAACCTACATCGGCAACTTCTCTGACACTCAACACCCGTACACTGTCAGTTACAATTCAGACCGATTTACCACACGTTCAAGCTGGCGCCTCAAGGATGAGTCCTACAGTTACGATGGTCCACTCGGCGCAACTCTAAAAGAAGATGGCAAGCGTGTTGACCTCACCCTTTGGTCACCAAGTGCTGATAAGGTTTCTGTCGTTGTCTACGACAAGAATGACCCTGAAAAAGTAGTTGGAACTGTCGCTCTTGAAAAAGGGGAAAGAGGAACTTGGAAGCAAACTCTGAATGAAAACTCTGGTCTCGGTATCAGCAACTACACTGGCTACTACTACCACTACCAAATCGAGCGCCAAGGTAAAACTGTTCTTGCACTCGATCCTTACGCTAAATCCCTCGCTGCTTGGAATAGTGACGAAGCCAAGATTGACGATGCCCATAAAGTTGCTAAAGCTGCCTTTGTAGATCCAGCTAAACTAGGACCTCAAGACTTGACTTATGGTAAGATTCGCAACTTCAAATCGCGCGAAGATGCTGTCATCTATGAAGCTCATGTGCGTGACTTCACTTCAGATCCTGCCATCGCAAAAGATTTGACTAAGCCATTTGGTACCTTTGAAGCCTTTATCGAAAAACTAGACTACCTCAAAAACTTGGGTGTAACCCACATCCAGCTCCTTCCAGTCTTGTCTTACTACTTTGTCAATGAGTTGAAGAACCACGAACGCTTATCTGACTATGCTTCAAGCAACAGCAACTACAACTGGGGATATGACCCTCAAAACTACTTCTCCTTGACTGGTATGTACTCAAGCGATCCTAAGAATCCAGAAAAACGAATCGCAGAATTTAAAAACCTCATCAACGAGATCCACAAACGTGGCATGGGAGCTATCCTGGATGTAGTGTATAACCATACAGCTAAAGTCGATATCTTTGAAGATTTAGAGCCAAACTACTACCACTTTATGGATGCTGATGGGACACCTCGCACTAGCTTTGGTGGTGGACGCTTGGGGACAACCCACCATATGACCAAACGACTCCTAGTTGACTCTATCAAATATCTAGTTGATACCTACAAAGTAGATGGATTCCGCTTCGATATGATGGGAGACCATGATGCAGCTTCTGTCGAAGAAGCATACAAGGCTGCACGCACCCTCAATCCAAATCTAATCATGCTGGGTGAAGGTTGGAGAACCTATGCCGGTGATGAAAACATGCCTACTAAAGCTGCTGACCAAGATTGGATGAAACATACCGATACTGTCGCAGTCTTCTCAGACGACATCCGTAACAACCTCAAGTCTGGTTATCCAAACGAAGGGCAACCTGCCTTTATCACAGGCGGCAAGCGTGATATCAACACTATCTTCAAAAATCTCATTGCTCAACCAACCAACTTTGAAGCAGATAGTCCTGGAGATGTCATCCAATACATCGCAGCCCATGATAACTTGACCCTCTTTGACATCATCGCCCAATCTATCAAAAAAGATCCAAGCAAAGCTGAGAACTATGCTGAAATTCATCGTCGTTTGCGACTTGGAAATCTCATGGTCTTGACAGCTCAAGGAACTCCATTTATCCACTCCGGTCAGGAATATGGTCGCACCAAACAATTCCGTGACCCAGCCTACAAGACTCCAGTAGCAGAGGATAAGGTTCCAAACAAATCTCACTTGTTGCGTGATAAGGACGGCAATCCATTTGACTATCCTTACTTCATCCACGACTCTTACGATTCGAGTGATGCTATTAACAAGTTTGACTGGACTAAGGCTACAGATGGAAAAGCATATCCTGAAAATGTCAAGAGCCGTGACTACATGAAAGGTCTGATCGCCCTACGTCAATCTACAGATGCCTTCCGACTTAAGAGTCTCCAAGATATCAAAGACCGTGTCCAACTCATCACTGTCCCAGGTCAAAATGGTGTAGAAAAAGAGGATGTAGTAATTGGCTACCAAATTACTGCTCCAAACGGTGATATCTACGCAGTCTTTGTCAATGCAGACGAAAAAGCTCGCGAATTTAATTTGGGAACTGCCTTCGACCACCTCAGAAATGCTGAAGTTTTGGCAGATGAAAACCAAGCAGGACCAGTAGGAATTGCCAACCCGAAAGGACTTGAATGGACCGAAAAAGGCTTGAAATTAAATGCCCTTACAGCTACTGTTCTTCGAATCGCTCAAGGCGGTGCCATCGTTGCCCCCGCTGTGGAAGAAAAACCAGAATTTGACCTTTCTAGCTTAAAACAAGAACAAGGGCAAAATAACAGCCAAGACAATATGTCAAACCGAGTAGTCAAACCGGAACAGCAAACTCCAGCTCCACAAACTAAACCTGATTCTGCAAAACTAGATACAAAAGTAGCTGATGCAGAAAATAAACCTAACCAAGCTACAGCTGATTCACAAGCTAAACTACCAAATACAGGAACCAAAAATGATCACAAACTCCTGTTTGCAGGAATTAGTCTCCTTGCTCTTCTAGGTCTCGGGTTCTTGCTAAAAAACAAAAAAGAGAACTAAACTAGCCCTCCTATAGAACTATCCCCCAAGCCTTAACGCTCGGGGGATTGATTTTTGCACAATATTTGCCGTCATAATAAACTTGATTAGGATTTTTTATTAAGCCTCTTTCATGGCAAAATAAGCCCGTACTTTTGGAGCCACTTGCGTTCCGAAAAGTTCAATAGCTCTCAGGACTTGTTCATGAGGCATAGAACCAAGCGGTAGATGGAGCATGAAGCGGTCCAATCCTAAATCCTCAATCATGCGAATTAATTTTTCGGACACTTGATCTGGATTGCCCACAAACATGGCACCATTTGGTCCAACTTGCTCCAAATATTGCTCATAACGCAATTCCTGCCAGTGCGGACGGTCTTTGGAAATAGCATCCACCACTTGCTTGGTCGGATGGAAATAATCTTTTACAGCCTGCTCGCCATCTTCAGCAATCCAACCCCAAGAATGAGCCCCAACCTTTAGTTCATGACTAGCATGGCCCGCTTCGCTCCCAATCTCACGATAAGCCTGAATCAACTTTTTAAAATAACGCGGATTGCCACCAATAATTGCATAGACAATCGGTAGACCAGCCTGAGCAATCTTCACTGTTGATTCGACATGACCACCTGTCGCTATCCACAAGGGTAATTTGTCCTGAACTGGACGAGGATAGACTTCTTTGCCAGAGATTGTTTGAGTCAATCGCCCTTTCCAGTCTAACTTGGTCTTCTCATTGACTAACTGGAGCAAGTCTAATTTCTCATCAAAAAGAGCTTCGTAGTCTTTCAAGTCATAGCCAAACAAGGGAAAAGATTCCGTGAAAGAACCCCTTCCAGCCACAATCTCCGCTCGTCCATTTGACAAAGCATCGATGGTGGCATACTGTTGGAACAAGCGAATAGGGTCCATACTTGAAAGAATGCTGACTGCACTGGTCAAACGAATTTTCTTGGTATTGACTGCCCCAGCTGCCAGGACAATCTCTGGAGCTGATACTGCAAAATCCTCTCGATGGTGCTCGCCAATTCCATACACATCCAAACCAACCTTGTCAGCCAGTTCAATCTCTGCCACCAACTGACGAATGCGTTCGGCATGACTGTAAGTTTGCCCAGTCTCTTCAAGCACCGTTGTTTCCCCAAATGTTGAAATTCCCAATTCTACCATTGCGATTCTCCCTGTCTACCTCTGTCCTTCAATTTGAAAAATTATTCTAACACGAATCTTGAGTACAAGCAACCAATCTGCTCACAAGAAAAAGCCTAGATAACTAGACTTTTTTAGCTTATTCTACCGTTACTGACTTAGCAAGGTTACGTGGTTTATCCACATCAAGCCCACGGTGGAGTGTTGCAAAGTAAGCGACCAATTGTGTTGGCACAACCATTGAAATTGGTGAGAGGTATGGATGTACAGTCGTAAGGACGATATCATCTGTCTCTTTAGCAACATTTTCTTCTGCGATAGTGAGGACTTTTGCACCACGGGCTGCCACCTCTTGGATATTTCCACGAGTGTGGTTGGCAAGGACTGGATCTGACAAGAGGGCCAAGACAGGCGTTCCTTCTTCAATCAAGGCAATGGTTCCGTGCTTGAGTTCTCCTGCCGCAAAGCCTTCACACTGGATATAAGAAATCTCTTTGAGTTTGAGACTTGCTTCCATGGCTACATAGTAATCTTGACCACGTCCGATATAAAAGGCGTTACGAGTTGTTTCAAGAAGCTCACGAACCTTGGCTTCAATAGTTTCTTTCTCTGAAAGAGTTGATTCGATAGACTGAGCTACGATTGACAACTCATGAACCAAATTAAAGGCTTGCGCTTTGGTATTTCCATTTGCTTCTCCAACTGCTTTTGCAAGGAAGGCAAGGGCTGCGATTTGCGCTGTATAGGCTTTAGTTGATGCTACGGCAATTTCAGGACCTGCATGAAGGAGCATGGTATGGTTGGCTTCACGTGAAAGAGTTGAACCTGGGACATTTGTCACTGTCAAGCTCGGAATCCCCATTTCATTGCCCTTGACCAAAACCTGACGGCTATCAGCTGTTTCACCAGACTGACTGATAAAGATGAAGAGTGGTTTCTTGCTGAGAAGTGGCATACCGTAGCCCCACTCAGATGAGATTCCAAGTTCAACTGGTGTATCTGTCAATTCTTCCAACATTTTCTTAGAAGCAAATCCTGCGTGGTAAGATGTTCCAGCTGCAAGAATGTAGATACGGTCTGCGTCTTGAACAGCCTTGATGATAGCTGGGTCTACGACAACTTGACCAGCCTCATCTGTGTAGGCTTGGATCAACTTACGCATAACCGTTGGTTGCTCATCGATTTCCTTGAGCATGTAGTAAGGATAAGTTCCCTTACCGATATCAGATAAGTCTAGCTCAGCAGTGTAGCTAGCACGTTCACGGCTGTTGCCATCATAATCTTGAACTTCTACGCTATCAGCCTTGACGATTACCAACTCTTGGTCATGAATTTCCATGTATTGGTTGGTCTCACGAATCATAGCCATGGCGTCTGAGCAGACCATGTTGTAGCCTTCCCCAAGACCAATCAAGAGTGGTGATTTATTTTTAGCTACGTAGATGACTTCAGGATTTTGTGAGTCAACCAAGGCAAAGGCATAAGAACCACGGATGATGTGAAGAGCTTTTTTGAAGGCTTCAAGAACTGACAAGCCATCTTCTTCTGCAAATTTTCCAATCAAGTGAACGGCGATTTCTGTATCTGTTTGCCCTTTGAAGTGGTGACCTGCAAGGTATTCTTCCTTGATTTCAAGGTAGTTCTCAATCACTCCATTGTGAACCAAGACAAAACGTTCTGTCTCAGAGCGATGTGGGTGAGCATTATCTTCAGTTGGTTTCCCATGAGTTGCCCAACGAGTATGTCCGATACCAGTCGTTCCCTCAACACCAGTTGTCTTGGCAGACAATTCTGCGATACGGCCTACAGCCTTGACTAGGTGGTTTTCAGCACCACCTAGGACAAAAATTCCCGCAGAATCATAGCCACGGTATTCGAGCTTTTCAAGCCCTTGAATCAAAATATCAGTTGCATTTGTGTTTCCAACAACACCAACAATTCCACACATAGTATATACGACACAGACCAGCTGTGCTTTCTCCTTAAAATTGGTATAGTCTGATTCCTCTTTTATAGAATCAGCAAAAACAGTATATACTTGTTTCTTTCACTTGTCAAGAGTAAAAATTGGTATAGTTCAAATCAACTTCCTGAAATCAAAAAAACTCTGACCAATTAGGATAATCAGTCAGAGTCCTTTTTAAAATCCATTATTATCGCTTAACTCCTTGAACCAGTGCCCTGATTTCTTCAGACGACGTTCTTGCGTTTCCAAGTCTAATTCAACCAAACCATAGCGATTTTTATAGCTATTGAGCCATGACCAACAATCGATAAAGGTCCAAATCAAGTATCCTTTACAGTTGGCTCCATCTTCAATAGCACGGTGAAGTTCACGAAGATGACCTTTTACAAAGTCAATACGGTAATCATCTTGAATCATTCCATCTTGACGGAATTTTTCTTCCCCTTCAACACCCATACCATTCTCTGTCAACATCCACTCAATATTGCCATAATTTTCCTTGATATTTTGAGCAATGTCATAAATCCCTTGTTCATAAATCTCCCAGCCACGATGAGGATTGATTTTACGTCCAGGCATCACATAAGGCTCGTAAAAATGTTCTGGTAAGAGTGGACTCTCTGGATGCTTAGCAAATCGAGGCGCCATAACACGTAAAGGTTGATAGTAGTTGACACCAAGGAAGTCCACTGTATTGTCACGAATGAGCTTCAACTCCTTCTCTGTAGCATCAGGCAAGAGACCGTATTCATGCAAGATTTCTACCAACTCCTGTGGATAAGTCCCCAAAACAGACGGATCTAAGAAAGATTGGGCCTGAAAAAGGTCCGCAATGCGAGCTGCCTTAACATCAGCAGGATGCTGGCTACGTGGATAAGCCGGTGTCAAGTTGAGGACAATCCCAATCTTGGAATCAGGCAAGAGTTCGTGACAAGCCTTAACCGCCCGACTGCTAGCCAATTGTGTATGATAAGCTACTTTAACGGCTGCCTCTGCATCCACCTTATGTGGATAATGGGCATCGTAAAAATATCCAAATTCTACTGGAACGATGGGCTCGTTAAAGGTAATCCATTGATCCACTATATCTCCATAAGTCTCAAAACAAAAACGAGCATAGTCTTCATAGGCTGAGACAGTCGCCTTATTTTCCCAACCATCACCATCCTCTTGAAGGGCAAAAGGCAAATCAAAATGATAAAGATTGACTAAAAGACGAATCCCTTTGGCCTTAATAGACTCAAAAACCTTACGGTAAAAGTCCACACCTTGAGGATTGACTTTCCCACGCCCTTGTGGAAAAATCCGTGACCACTGAATAGAAGTCCGAAAGGCCGTGTGACCAGTTTCTAACAGTAGCTCAATATCCTTTTCCCAGTTTTCATAAAAGGTTGATGTTTTATCTGGACCAATCCCATTATAGTAACGATTTGGCTCCACTTGGTACCAATAATCCCAGAGATTATCTCCCTTGCCGTCACCAGCTACACATCCTTCTGTCTGTGGTCCAGAAGTAGAGGATCCCCAGACAAAATCCTTTGGAAATCTTAGCATACATTTACCTCTTTATCTAGTCATTTTTCCCATTATACAGAAAAAACAAGGTAAAAACTAGTTACATTTTTTCCTTGTTTTTCTTCTGATTATAGTTTTTATTTCTTGCTGAGAATTTCAAGCGTTTCAAGCAAGTTATCTGCATGAACTTCGATGGTGTCACCAGTCGCTTTAATCTTCACTTCTACGATGCCATCGGCTGCTTTCTTCCCAACAGTGATACGGATTGGCAACCCAATCAAGTCGCTATCACTGAATTTGACTCCGACACGTTCGTTACGGTCATCTGTCAAGACTTCGTAACCAGCTTCCATCAAGCTTGCTTCAAGCTTTTCTGTCAAGGCTTGCGCTTCATCATCCTTGACATTGACAGTGATCAAGTGCACATCAAATGGTGCCAACTCTTTAGGGAAGTTGATTCCCCATGCGTAACGGTATTCACCTTTTGGCGTTTTATTAACAAAGAGGCGAGCGTGTTGCTCCATCACTGCTGAAAGGAGACGGCTGACACCGATACCGTAACATCCCATGATAATTGGCACAGCACGGCCATTTTCGTCCAAAACATCTGCTCCCATACTTGCTGAATAGCGAGTGCCGAGTTTGAAGATGTGACCAATTTCGATACCACGCGCAAAGTTAAGAACACCTTGTCCGTCTGGAGAAATTTCACCCTCACGAACTTCACGGATATCCACATATTCTGCAGTAAAGTCACGACCTGGGTTCACACCAGTCAAGTGATAGCCATCTTCGTTAGCACCCACAACTGCATTATGGACATCTTGCACCTTCCTGTCTGCGATGATTTTAACATTCTCTGGCAAACCAACTGGTCCAAGTGAACCAAAACCTGCTTGAACAAGATTTGCCACTTCTTCTTCACTAGCAACGTCAAAGAAATCTGCTCCCAAGTGGTTTTTCAACTTGACTTCGTTGAGTTGGTCATTTCCAACTAGAAGGGCCGCAACAAGCTCACCATCTGCCATGTAGAAGAGAGTTTTAATTGTTTGTTCTTCTGAAACGTTGAGGAAGGCTGCAACTTCATCGATTGACTTAACATCTGGCGTTGCAACACGAGTTACTTCTTCTTCAGCGACAACACGGTTGCTTGGTTTGTACTCATTTGTTGCCATTTCCAAGTTAGCCGCATAGCTAGATTCACTTGAGTAAGCAATGGTATCTTCACCAGAGACCATCCATTTGAGCAATTCTGCCTTGATTTCTTCTTGCACTTCTGCGGGAATTTCATCAAATGAGGCAACTGACTTGTCCAAAACAACCCAGCGGTCAAGGTCTGTACGAGCAGGTGTAATGGCCATAAATTCTTGGCTGTCCTTACCACCCATGGCTCCACCGTCACCAATGATAGCCTTGAAGTCTAAACCACTACGAGTAAAAATACGCTCATAAGCAGCCTTATACTCATCATAAACACTGTCCAAGCTATCATAGTTAGCGTGGAAACTGTAAGCATCCTTCATGATGAACTCACGTGTACGAAGAAGTCCATTACGTGGGCGTTTTTCATCACGATACTTAGGTTGGATTTGGTAAAGGTTGAGTGGCAATTGCTTGTAAGACTTGACAGAATCACGGACAATAGCTGTAAAGGTTTCTTCGTGAGTTGGACCTAGGATAAAGTCTGATTTTTCACGGTTTTTTAGTTTGTAAAGGTCCTCACCATAAGTTTCGTAACGACCTGATTCGCGCCACAATTCTGCACTGAGAAGGGCTGGAGCTAACATCTCAACGGCACCAATCTTGTCGAATTCTTGGCGCATGATATTTTTAGCTTTTTCAATCACACGGTTGGCAAGTGGTAGGTAAGAATAAACACCTGCTGAAACTTGACGAACATAACCAGCTCGCAACATAAGAGCATGGCTGATAACTTGAGCATCGCTTGGCATTTCGCGAAGCGTTGGGATAGGCATTTTACTTTGTTTCATAATATTCCTCGATTATCTAAAAAAGAGTCGCATAATGTCATTCCAGGTCACAGCAATCATCAGAACAACCATGATGACCACTCCGGCCAAGGTGACATAGGTTTCAATTTCTTGTTTCAATGGTTTGCGGCGAATGGCTTCTAGGATATTGAGCACAATCTTACCACCATCCAGGGCTGGAATCGGAATAAGATTAAAAATCCCGATATTGATGGAAATCATTGCCAAGAAGTACAAGACATTCTCAATTCCATTTTTAGCAGCATCACTACTTGCCTTAAAGATGGCAACAGGTCCACCTAGCTTGTTCAAATCCGGTTGGAAAATCAGATTTTTCAGAGCTGATAGAATTCGGAGGGCCGAGTCAGCAGCAGTTGTAAAACCACCTACAAACATGGATAGAAAATCTGACTTAATTCCTGGTTGAACACCTAGAATATATCTACCTTGATTTTCTTCTGGGGTAACAGTTACTTGTTTGTCACTACCCTTTTCAGAAATAGTCACATCCAAGGTCGGGGCCGTCTTATCTTTGGTTTCTGATTCCACAGCCTGAATCAAACTTTCCCAGTTGTTAATCTCATGTGAGCCAATCTTGGTAATTTGTGCCGTTTCTGGCACTCCCACCTTGGCCAAAGCCCCTTGGGGCATGACATGGAACTGGTTAGTATCAACATCTCTGACGCCACCCTGCATGAAGATTAAAATCCAAAAAACAACGACACCTAAGATAAAGTTATTCATAGGTCCTGCAAAGTTGGTAATCAGTTTGCCCCAGATAGTTGCATTTTGATATTGAACATCCAAGGGAGCAATCCGAACCTCAGTACCATCTGCTTCCACAACCGTTGCATCGTGATCTACTGCAAATGTTTTTTCTTCTTCCAGAACCAAACCCTTGATAAAAAGCTTGTCTTCAAAGTCAAACTGGGTCACCTGCATAGGAAGAGCTGTTTGATCTAATTTTTTACCAGAAAGATTGATGCGCTTAACCTTACCATCATCAGCAAGAGTCAAACTGACAGGAGTTCCTGTCTTGATTTCAGTTGTATCATCACCCCAACCGGCCATGCGAACATAGCCACCCAGAGGCAAGATTCGAATGGTATAGGCCGTTCCATCCTTGCCAATGTGAGCAAAGATTTTGGGGCCCATTCCAATGGCAAATTCACGCACTAGAATCCCTGATTTCTTGGCAAAGTAGAAGTGTCCGAACTCGTGCACTACCACAATAATCCCGAAAACCAGAATAAAGGTTAAAATTCCGAGCATAGTATTTCCTCCGTCTTTTGATTAAAAGAGTCCAAATAAGTGCATGATTGGAAATACGAGCAGCATACTATCGAAACGATCCAAAACACCACCATGTCCAGGGATAAATTTCCCAGAATCCTTGACACCAAAGTGACGCTTGATCGAACTTTCTAGTAAATCACCAAATTGTCCAGCAATGCTAAAGAAAATAGCAAAGACTGACATCTTGTAAATTCCATACGGAAGAGCAACTGTATTGTCAACCATCATAAAGATGATGGTTACTAAAATAGCACCTAAAATGCCACCCAAGGCACCCTCAAAGGTTTTATTTGGAGAAACCGTTGGAGCCAGTTTCCGTTTCCCAAAGTTCATCCCAGTAAGATAGGCACCACTGTCGGTAGCCCAGACGATACACAAGGCCAATAGAGCCTTATCTAAACCTGCAACGCGAGCATCTAGTAAAGCATTAAATCCAAAGCCTACATAGAAACTCATAGCAAGAGGAAAAACAGCGTCCTCAATCGTATAAGACTTGCTAAAAACAGTCGTTCCTAACATGATTGAAATCAACACACTATAAGCAACAACATTCCCATCAACTGGTAAAAAAGTCAGATAATTCTCCAAGGGAATGGTTAAGGCAAAGGTTGCAAAGAGGGTTAAGAGGCCCTCCATAGTCATGGTCTCTAGACCTCTCATCTTCAAAAGTTCATGCATGGCTAGCATGGCTATGATTCCAATTGCTATCTGAAGCAAGAGGCCACCAATCATTAAAATTGGTAGGAAAATAGCCAGGGCAATCCCTGCAAACAAGGTTCTTTTCTGTAAATCCTGTGTCATATTTCCTCCTAAACTCCTCCAAATCGGCGATGACGACGATTGTAGGCAAGAATGGCTTCCTGCAAGGCCGCCTCGTCAAAATCAGGCCACAAGGTATCCGTAAAATAGAGCTCACTGTAGGCTCCCTGCCATGGAAGGAAATTGCTCAAACGCAATTCTCCACTAGTACGGATAATCAAGTCTGGGTCTCGTAACTCCTTAGGCAAATGCTGGGTGAAGAGATAGTTGCCAATCAATTCCTCTGTGATGTCACCTGGGTTGATTTTGGCATCTAACACATCCTGGGAAATCAACTTAAGAGCCTGTGTAATCTCAGCACGTCCACCATAGTTGAGGGCAAAATTAAGAATCAAACCTGTGTTGTTCTTAGTCAATTCCTCAGCCTTGGTCAGAGCTTCAAAAGTTTGCTTAGGCAGGCGGTCTGTCTCCCCAATCATTTGAATCTTAACATTATTCGCATGCAATTCCGGGACATAATTATCATAAAACTCTACTGGCAAGTTCATGATAAACTTGACTTCCTGATCTGGACGGGTCCAGTTTTCTGTAGAAAAAGCATAAACTGTAATCACCTTGACGCCTAGTTTGTTGGCTGCCTTGGTCACAGTTTGCAATGCTTCCATGCCCGCCTTGTGTCCGAAGACTCGCGGTTGCATACGTTTTTTAGCCCAACGCCCATTGCCATCCATGATGATGCCGATATGAGCAGGAACCTGTGTCGGAACCTCTACTTCCACAGCCTTATCTTTCTTAAAAAATCCAAACATGATCTTATTCCTATTCAAAAATCTATCGTTTCATTATACCATATTTCCCTATTTTCTTCTATCACTAAGCTATTTATACTCTTCGAAAATCAAATTCAAACCAC